>JAATEW010000102.1 GCA_015655535.1 Hyphomicrobiales bacterium
CACATCGAAAATGCCGCCAGACGACACAAACGCACCCGTCGCAACGCCGCCGGACAGAACATTCAAAATGCCCCCCGACGACACGACAACCCCATTGCTCGTCTGACCGCCCGACACCGTCAGCGTCTCACCGCCACTGACGCTGGGAACGCTGTATGTCAGCAGCACATCTCCATTGGTGTCCGCGCCCAGGTTGAAGGACGATGCCTGATAGGCGCCCGCCATTTTGAACATGGCCAGAACCGCGTTGCTTGCGTCCTCAATGGCGAAGGTCTCAACCCCGCTATACACATATTGCAAGACGATTTGATCGCCGGCCGCCGAGGTCACAGCGGAGAAATCAAGCGAATCCCCCGCCCCGAAACCCGAGATCACACCACTAAAAGGTTGCGAGGTAGCCAATTCACCGGCACCTGCGAATATCACATTCGGATTTGAATACAGGCCAGATTCGATAGAAATCGTACCGCCGCTTGTGATCGTGACAGAGCCGTTAATCTGAGCGCTGCTCCCGAGAAAAACCAGCGAACCGCCGGCCACCGTCGCCGAGGCGAACTGGCCGTAGAGGTCCACAACGCCGCCGCTCAAAATGGTCGTGCCGGCCTCATAGCCGCCGGCCGAAATCAACAGCGTCACGCCGCTGCTGACGGTATAGCCGCTCAGGTAGGAGGCATAGCCGCCCGCATAGGAATTCCCGACTGCCAATGTCCCGCCGGCATTCACGGTAAACCCGCTTATGAGGGCGCCGCCCAAAAGTTCCAACGTGCCGCCGCTCAAGACGGTCGTGTTGCTCGCCGTGCCGCTTGAGCCCACCTCAAGGATGGCCCCGTTCGAAACAACGGAGCCGGAGGCCGTGTAGCCGGAGCCGATTTCGAGGGTGCCGCCGACGAGGAGCGTAGCGGAAACATTCGTTGCCCCAGCCATGAGTTCAAGCGTACCGCCGCTTGAGACGGTCGTGCCGCTTGCCGTACCGCCCGAGGAGACGATCTCCGTCCCGCTGTTCAGCACGACAATACCCGTGCTCGTCTGGCCGGAGGTGACCGACAGACTGTAGCCGGAGCCGACTTCCTCGACGCCACCGTCATTGATCACCGTCGTGCCGCTCAGCACGGCGCCACCTAAGAGCTCCAGCGTGCCGCCGCTCAAGACGGTCGTGCCACTCGCAACGCCACCGGACAGGAGTTCCAACGTCACGCCATTCGACACGGTGAAACCGGATTCCACATAGCCGGAGCCGATCTCGAGCGTGCCGCCGGAAGACACGACGGTGCCACTCTCATGGGCTCCAGACAGGAGCTCAAGGGTGGTGTTGCTGGAGACCGTATAACCCGAGACCGAATAGCCCGAACCGAGCGCCAGGGTGCCGCCGCTCGCAATCGTGTATGACGGAGCTGTCGCGCCGCTCAAAAGTTCGAGCACGCCGCCGTTCGAGACGACCGTGCCGCTCGCAACGCCACCGGTCAACACTTCGTGGATCGCGCCACTCGTTGCGACGAAATTAGACTCCGTGTAGCCGGAGCCGATGAGGAGTGTGCCGCCACTCAGGACGGTGGGCGCCACATCGGTTGCACCGGACAAAAGTTCGAGCGTGCCGCCGCTCGAGACGACCGTGCTGCTCGCCGTCCCGCCCGCGGAGACGATTTCGAGACCGCGGTTCAGTATGACGACACCCGTGCTCGTCTGGCCGGAGGTCACGGACATCGTATAGGCGGAGCCTATCTCCAAAAGGCTGCCTGCATTCAGGGTGATGCCGCTCACCGTCGTGGCCCCGAGCAGTTCCAGCACGCCGCCGCTCATGATGGTTGCGCCGATCACGGTGCCGGCATTTACAATCTCGATGCCGCCGCTCGAGACGATCGCCCCGCTTTGGATGCCGCCGCCCGACATCAGGCCGCCGCTCGAGACGATCGTTCCGATCGCCGTGCCGCTGAACTGTACGTACTCGGTGGCACCCGCGAAGACGGTCGTGCTGACCACCATGGCGCCAGCCTGAATTTGTTCACTGCCGCCGTAGAGCATCGTATTGCTCGTGACAGCACCAGGCGCCGCCAATTGGTCCTGACCACCGGAGAAATTCAGGCCGATCGTCACGCCACCGGATATGAAGAGCGTGCCGGTTTTGACGGTCATGCCGCTGACGATGCCGCCATTGATATCTTCTGTACCGGCATAGACGATCGTCCCGATAGCCAAGCCGCCAGCGGCAATGGCGCCGGTGCCGCCGGCAATGATCGTGCCGATAGCCGTACCGCCGGAAGCGACCGATTCGTTACCGCCCGTCGAGACCGTCGTGTTGCTCAGCACTCCGCCAATGCCGATCACGGTTGAGCCGGAGCTGACTGTTGTGTTGACCGCCGTACCGCCGGAAACCCTGAATACGCCCTTGGCGACAACCGTGTTGCTCGCCGTACCGCCGGAATACAAATAGAAATTGGGATAGTTCGAGGTCGCCGATATGAGCGTGTCGACCGCCAAGCCACCGGAGGATACATTAATAGTACCGCCGGCCGTGAGGATGCTGCCGCTCACCGTGCCGCCGGCGTACACAGTCTCGACGCCGCCCGGTCCCGCGACATAGGCACTGCCGGCGCTCGCCACCACCGTGCCACTTGCGACACCGCCCGAGTATACGGATTGGACGCCGCCGCTCGATACAGTTGTGCCGACCGCCAAACCGCCGGCATAGATTTCTTGCGTGTCGCCCGAATGCAAGATGAGGCCGCTACTCGTCGCACCGGAACCGATCACATAGTCGCTCAGCGCGGTAAGCAAAGTGCCCGAGGTGCTGCTGTCGGCGGTCAACGCGAAATGTTCATTCGCATAAACGCCGGCAAGCTGCTGGGTATAGGTCTGACCGCCTTCGCTGATGGTGAGAATGCCCGTCGATGAATCGAAACTCGCCGAACCGGTGCTGTCATAGGCGAGATAGGAAATGTCGATGCTGCCGCCGGAAGCGAGCTGCGTCAGCGCCGCCGTGCCGCCCGATTGGATATATTGCGTGCCGCCGCTCAAGACGAGCGAGCCGCTCGCCGTGCCGCCGCTCAGGACGTCTTCGATGCCGCCGCTTGAGATGACCGCGCCGCTCGCCGTGCCGCCAGAAGACACAAGTTCTGTACCGCCGCTGGACACCACCGTGCCGGTTGCACTGCCGGCAGCCGACACGATTTCAAAGCCGCCGCTTGAGATCACCGTGCCGGTCGCGATGCCACCGGACGACACAAATTCAGTGCCGCCGCTGGACACAACCGTACCCGTTGCACTGCCGGCAGCCGACACGATTTCAAAGCCGCCGCTTGAGATCACCGTGCTGCTCGCCACGCCGCCGGACGATACGTATTCGAAACCGCCGTTTGAGACGATCGTGCTGACGGTAAGACCGCCGGTGGAGACTTCTTGCGTATCGCCTGAATGCAAGACGGCGCCGGTACTCGTCTCGCCGGAACCCACCGCGTAATCCGTGAACGCATAGGCCAGCGTGCCCGAGGCGCCGTCCGACGCAAGGCGAAAAGATTCGTGCGCATAAGCGCCGGAAAGCTGCTGGGTATAGGTCTGGCCGCCCTCGCTGATGGTGAGAAGGCCCGTCGATGAATCGAAACTCGCCGCGCCGGTGCTGTCATAGGCGAGATAGGAAATGTCGACGATGCCGTCGGAAGAGACCTGCAGATTCGAGACGGTGCCGCCAGACTGGACATATTCGGTGCCGCCGCTCAAGACGATCGAGCCGATCACCGTACCGCCGCTGAACACTTTTTCGATGCCGCCCGCCGAGACGACGGTGCCGCTCGCCGCGCCGCCCGAGGAAAGCACTTGATAGCCGCCTGCCGAGACGACCGTCCCGCTCGCCACGCCGCCCGAGGACACATGTTCGATACCGCCGGAAAGCACGGTGCTGACCGTCGTGCCGCTGGCGGAAACTTCCTGCGCATCTCCGGAACTGAGTATGACGCCGGTGCTCGTCACGCCGGAACCGACCAGGGAGAACGTGTTGCCGACGATCAGCGTGCCGCCGCTTCCGTCACTGGTCAGGCGGAAATACTCGTTGGCATACTCGCCGGACAGTTGTTGCGTATAAGTCTGCCCGCCTTCGGTGACGGTCAGAATATCGGTTGCCGAATCGAAGCTCGCTGAATCGATGCCCGAATAGGCGAGATAGGAAACGTCGATGCTGCCGCCGGAGCCGAGCTGGGTGATCGTCGCCGAGCCGCCCGATTGAATGAATTCCGTGCCGCCCTTTAGGAGGTCCGTTCCGCTGACCACGCCTCCGGAAGAAACAAATTGAATGCCGCCGCTCGACACGGTCGTGCCAAGCGCGTTACCGCCGGAGGAGACAGATTCACGGGCGCCACCTGAAATGACCGTGCCGCTTGCTGTGCCGCCGGCCAATATGGATTGGCTGCCTCGGAGGATCGTGTTGGACGCCGTGCCGCCTATCAGGACTTCCAGGCCGCCGCTGGAAATGATGGCGCCGCTCGCGATAGCGCTGACATTCACATTCTGCGTGGCGCCGCTATTGACGGTCGTGCTGATCGCCAAGCCGCCGGAATATATATTTTCGATTCCGTTCCCGGCGTTGATCGTCGTATTGCTGGCAGTGCCGCCGGACAAAAACTCGGTGCCGCCGCTGAAGACGGTCGTGCTGACGGTTGTGCCTCCGGCATAAACATAGTCCTGTCCGCCGCCGTTCGACGCGGCGGGAAACAGGCGTAAACCGCTTCCGGTGCCGCCGCTCGATATCACGACGGTACCGCCGGCCGAGACGCTGGTTCCGCTGGCGAGGCCGCCAGCCGACACATATTCGAAGCCGCCGCTGGCGACGATCGCGCCACTCGTCGTACCGCCTGAGGATACGATGGCAGCGCCGCCGCTAAAGATCGTCGCGCTGATCGACGTGCCGCTGGCGTTTACGATCTCCGAGCCGCCGCTCACAGCCGTACGGCTCGCGACGCCTCCCGATAAAACCTCGGCGCCGCTGGCAAAGACCGTCGCGCCGCTCGCCGTGCCGCCCGAAGAGACGATCTCAATGCCGCCGCCAGAGACGGTCGTGGCGCTCGCCGTACCGCCGGAGGAGACGGTTTCGGTACCGCCGCTCAAGATGATTGTGCTGACCGTTATACCGCCAGAGTAGACTTCCTGCGTATCGCCGGGAAGCAAGATGGTGGCGGTTGCAGGACTTCCGGAACTGACGGGATAATCGGTCATAATAAACTCCAAAGGCGTCACATCGTGCAATAGACGCCGACGTTTAGATTCTTTTAATCTATATAAAAGTTTACATATAACCATGCTTTTGGCAATGGTTGAGTTCAAGGCAATATATGCAATGACGTGTATTTTTGCCGCAGGCTTACGTAACGTTGTATCACTGAAATGCCCCGCGCTACTCGGTCACCATGACATAAAAGGCTTCCAGAGCCGCTTTATACGATGTGACAAATTTGCGATATTTGTCAGATATTAAACTTGCATCCGCCCAAGCCGTCCCGATTTGCGTTGACGGAAACGGGGCCGTTTCCTTAACGAAACTTTACTGTATATGTAAATGCACAGTACGGAATCGCTCGCCGCGTTTGTCGGAGTCGCCGGCCATGACTGCAATGGTCCGAAAATACATCGCTTTAAAGGATGCAATGGCCCATCCCGCCGATCCGACCTTCCCGATTGAACCTCTCCGGCCATGCCGTTCCGGCAACCCGCACGCATACAGCAAAGGCTCCGCTGCCGAGCAGGCGCGCTTCGCCACGGCCCTCGCCATGGCGGTTTTGGCGGTCTGGCCGTCACCTTTGCGCGCGGCGCCGACCGGCGGCAGCGTGGTCGCAGGCCAGGCGACCATTTCGCAGTCGGGCGCAACCACCAACATCAACCAGTCGACCAACAAGGCCATCATCAATTGGCTCGGCTTTTCGATCGGCGCCAACGAGACCGTCAATTTCAATCAGCCAAACAGCATGTCGGTCACGTTGAACCGCGTCGTCGGCAATGAGAGAAGCGTGATATCGGGCGCGCTCAACGCCAATGGCCAGGTCTTCATCGTCAACGCCTCGGGCGTCCTCATCACCAAGAACGCCGCCGTCAATGTCGGCGGCCTCACCGTCTCGACGCTCGGCATTTCCAACCAGGATTTCATGGGCGGCAACTATAAGTTCGAAGGCACCTCCGCCGCCGCCGTCATCAACAAGGGCCATATCCATGCGAGCGACGGCGGCACTGTCGCTTTGCTCGGCAAGACGGTCGCAAACGACGGGGTGATCGCGGCCAAGCTCGGCACCGTGGTCATGGCGGCGGGCGAGAAGATCAGCCTCAATTTCGGCGGCAATTCGATGGTCGACGTGACGATCGACAAGGGCACGATGAATGCGCTGGTCGCCAACAAGCGCCTCATCAAGGCCGACGGCGGCACCGTCATCATGACGGCCAAGGCAGCGGATTCGGTGCTGTCGGCGCAGGTCAACAATACCGGCATCATCCAGGCCCGCAGCATGACCGCTTTAAAAGGCGGCTCGAACGGTGCCGGCACGGTGCATGTTGGCACGATCAAGCTGATCGCCTCCGGCGGCACGGTACATGTGGCGGGCAGACTCGACGCCTCGGCGCCGAAGGGCGGCAAGGGCGGCACGATCGAGACTTCGGGCGACAGAGTCGTCGTCGCCAACAATGCCGTCATTACGACCAAATCCTCGACCGGCCAGAACGGCACCTGGACGATCGACCCGACGGATTTCACCATCACCGACGGCACGGCCGCGCAAACGGCGAGCGGGATCGGCGCTGCCACGCTCGATGCCAATCTCGGCAATGGCAATGTCATTATCACGACCGTCGCGGCGGGCACGGACGCGGGCAATATCAATGTCAATGCCACGCTGAGCTGGTCGGCCAATACGACACTGACCTTGAACGCCGCGAACGACATCGACGTCAACGCGGCGATCAATGCGTCGGGCAATAGCGCCGGCCTCGCGCTCAACGCCGGCAACAACATCAACATCAACGCGAATGTCAGCCTGACGGGCACGAATGCCGGGCTTGTGATGAATTATGGCGGCTATGCCAACACCGGCACGGCCGCGGCCAACACCAACTACACCATCAACATGGCGAATAGTGCCTCGGTGACACTGAGCGGCGGCAATGCAACCCTCTCCATCAACGGCCAAGCCTATACGCTCATCCACAGCATGAGCGATCTCGAAGCGATTAGCGCCGCTGTCATCGACCCTATAACAGGCCAGCAGGCGATCGACCCGAATTCGGACCTGCCCATCTGGGCCGCGGCCGCCGGCCATTACGCGCTCGCCCAGAATCTCGACGCCTCCGGCACGACCTACAGCGGTCCGCTGGTGAACGCGCTCAGCGGCACATTGGCCGGCCTCGGTCATACGATCAATAATGTGACCGTCAACGCAACGGCGCCCCTTGTACTCGTCGTGAATGGCGTGTCCGTCGTCAGCGATGAGTACAATACGGCGGCCCTGATCGGCGGCGCCAGTAGCGGCAGCATCATCCGCGATCTGGGGCTGACAAATGTCAATATGGCGGGCGGCGGCGAGGCTGGCGGCCTGGCCGGATCGAACTCTGGCACCATCAGCAATGTCTCGGTGACCGGGACGGTATCGGGTTATGAGGTCGGCGGCCTCGTCTATGGCAACCAAGGCACCATCATCAATTCTTCCACCAATGTCGCCGTGTCCGGCGTCGCTGACGTCGGCGGGCTGGTCGGGTTCAACTTTGGCACGGGCATTATCAGCAACTCCTCCGCAAACGGAACGGTGAACGCGATCGGGCGGACACTGTCGGGCGGAGGCGTCATGGGTAGCGATGAGATCGGTGGGCTGGTCGGTGCCAATGCCGGAAAAATCATCAATTCTCAGGCCAAAGGCGACGTGAACGTGACCGACGGTACCAACGTCGGGGGATTGGTCGGCTATAATTTCAACGGCGGCTCGATCACCGGCTCGTCCGCCTCGGGAAAGGTGACGGTCAACGCGACCAATTCAAATGTTTATTCCGACAATAATGGCATCGGTATCGGCGGGCTGGTCGGCAATAATAATGGCGGCTCGGTCGATAGTTCGACCGCGACCGGCGATGTGGTCGTGAACGCCGCCAACGGCACCGCCATCTCGAATGTCGGCGGACTGGTCGGATGGAATTCGACCGGGACCGATGGCACCGGCGGCAACATCAGTAATTCCACCGCCACCGGAAATGTGACGGGAACCGGCTTTACCAGCAACCTCGGCGGCTTCGTCGGCAACAACATAGGTGGCACCATCAGCAATTCCACGGCTTCCGGAAATGTGAGCGGTGGTTCCGGCATCGGTGGCTTCGCCGGCAACAATAATGGCTCGATCATTCTTTCCACTGCGACCGGAAGCGCGACGGGCACAAATAACGTCGGCGGATTCGTTGGAAATAACAGCGGCCTTGCGGCCGGGGATTCAGCCAGCGGGAATGCGAGCGGCGTGGACGGCGTCGGCGGCTTTGCCGGAAACAATAGCGGCCTTATCAGCGGCGGCAGTTCCAGCGGAAACGTCACGGGCGAGACAAATGTCGGAGGATTCGTCGGAGATAACGGCGGCAGGGTTACGAACAGCAAGGCCAGCGGGCAGATAACGGTAACCGACCCCTTCTTTTCCTCCAATGTGGGCGCCTTCGCCGGAAATAACGGCGACGGCACCATCAGCAATGGCACCTACGATGTCACATCCGCGAATTCGCTCAATGCAATCGGCGGCGGATCAGGCACGGTGACTAACGTGACCGGCACGGTGGGTGCCCTGACAGGCGGCAACACAGGGACGGGGACGGGAACCGACACAGGTACCGGCGCGAATCAGGGCGACAGTACCAGCTCGAACACGTCATCGGACAATACAACCAGGTCGCAGACCCAATCCGAGGCCGCCGCCGCTTCGACGGGCGTTGTCAGCTCTTCCGAAGAAGACAGGAAAGCGGCCGACAAACTAAACCCGGCGGCGGCCGCCGCCGCCGGCACAAAAGCCATATCCGCCGTCGCACCGCCGAAGCTCGAAGACAATATCAAGATCGAGCAGCCGGCGGCGTTGCCCACCGCGCCGCCCGAGAAGATAAGGCCTGTCAATCCTCGCCATGCCGCGGCAATGCACAAACCCGCGGCTCGCCGCGGTGGCTTCGGCGCCAGCATCCACAGTATCGAAATCGACGGCCAACACTTCGACCTCGACGACAAGTCGAAGACTACCGCCCCCGATCAGAAGGCCAAATAGCGCATCCGCGTCTGTACAACGTAGCGTGGTTAAGGGGTTTCGTTTTTATGAAGTTTACCTCCCTTATCGCCGTTTGTGGCGGTTTGCAGATGAGCCTGGCGGCAACAAGCCTCGCTTCCGCGCAGACCCCGGCTGCCGTGAACGTTCTTCCCGGGGCCGGTCAGGCACTTCAAGGGGCGAACGAGGCACGGCAAGCCGCACCGCAGCCCACGACAGGCGCGCTGGTGCTCCCGCAGCTCAACGAGCCGCTATTTACGCTCAAAGATAAATCGACACTCCTTGTTCGCCATTTCGAGCTTCAAGGCGAAAACCCAATCGCCGAGGCGGACGTGCGCGAAATTTTGGCGCCCTACGAGAACCGCAAACTCACGCTCGCCGAGATCTATGCAGCCGCGGACAAAGTCTCGACGCTTCTTCGCAACAACGGCTATCAATTCGCGAAAGCCTATGTTCCAGCTCAGGACGCACGCGGCGGCACGCTTCGGATCAAACTCGTTCCAGGCAAATATGGAACGATCACCGTGAAGAACGAGTCTCTCGTCAGGGACGATTACCTGCGCGGCATCATCGACTATGCCATCGGCGGATCGCCTTACGTTCACAATCGCGAGCTCGAGCGGGCGATGCTGCTGATTGCCGACCTGGCCGGCAGCGGCACGCCGCATATCACAGTTGGCGCCGGACAACAGCCGGAGACGTCGGACTTCCTGTTCAACGTGCCGGAGGGGCACCGCGTCAACGGCTATCTTCTCGCCGATAATTACGGTCCAGGCTTTTACGGCCGAGACCGGCTGACTGGCGGCGTCGACGTCAATTCGCCACTTGGCTATGGCGACAAGCTGTCGGGTTTCGGCATGGTGTCGCAGCAAACCATGCAGGTCAATGGCCGCGTGTCTTATGCCTTTCCGCTTGGATATGATGGATTGCACGCAGAAATCGCGGGATTCCGGACGATCTATTCGCTTGGCGGCATCTTTAAGGACGTTGACGTAACGGGCTTCGTCAACGGTGTCACCGGATCATTGACCTATGCGGTCACGCGGTCGCGCGACAGCAACATCTATATTTCAGGAAGCTTCACCCATGAGGGACTGGACGACAAGGCGTCCGGCACATCCTTCCGCAACAGAACAATCGATCTTGGAACCGCATCCATCACCCGCGATACGATCGGGGTGCTGCCGTTCTTCGACCTGCCGATGACGACGAGCGCAACATTTTCCATCACCTCGGGCTATGTGAATTACGTTTATCCCGACCAAAAGGCATTGGATGCGGCCGGCCCCAACATCCAAGGCAATTACGTAAGGATCAACCTGTCAGCCGACACGACCATAGCGCTGAACGAAAAATGGTCGGTCTCGGCCCGGTTCAAGGCGCAAAAATCCCTGTCGGGCACGCTCGATTCGTCCGAGCAAATGTTGATGACAGGCTTTTCCGGGGTACGGTCCTACGATGAAGGATTGACCGCCGATAGCGGCGTGATCTTCACGCCCGAATTGAAATATGCGCTTCCGGATGTTTTCGGCTATCGGCATGCGCTTGGCCTGTTCACCGACATAGGCGCCGATTGGCTTGAAAAAACCTTGGACCCGGATTTGCAGAGAAGCTACACGCCGCTCTATGATGTCGGTCTTGGCTATCATGGAACTTATGAATATTCGCCAGGACGAGCTTTGATGGTCAACGCCTTGGTCGCACATACCTATGGTCCCGGCATCAGCTCTTACGATTCGACAACTTATGACCGTCACACCAGAGGTATGGTGCAGCTCGGCGTCACTTTCTAAAATTGCAGCCTGCCGAGCCAAGGCAGGCCGGCGAAACTTAGCGCCGGCAGGAACTTCGGAGACATTTATCATGCAATTCGAATGGCTATCACCCGTGATCGACTTCGGAATTATCGGGCTTTTAATAACGCTGAATGTCATTGTGGTCGCCGTTGTTCTGGAACGGGCGTTCTTCTACCGCTCGGTCGAACTCAAATCATTCACGAACATCAAATCGCTTGAGCTCGAATTGACCAAACGGCTCGTACTTGTCGCATCCGTCGCGGCCAACGCACCCTATATCGGCCTGCTTGGCACGGTTCTCGGCATCATGCTGACATTCTATAATATGAACCTCGACGCCTCGGCCGACGCGAGCAAGATCATGGTCGGTTTGGCACTTGCCCTGAAGGCAACCGCGGTCGGCCTCATCGTCGCGCTCATCTCGGTTGTTTGCTACAATCTCCTTCTGCGCAGGGCCAAGGTGCTGATGCTTCGTTGGGAGATCGCCCGTGGATGAGAAATCATTTGAATCGATGAACGTCATCCCGCTGGTCGACGTAATGCTCGTGCTTCTCACCATGGTTTTGACGACCGCGAATTTCATCGTGACCGGCCGCATTCCAATTTCATTGCCGCAGGCGTCGCGAACGCAGGTCGAGAAACATCAAGACAAGATGATCGAACTTCCGGCCGATGGACGCATCTATTTCGAAAGCCAAGAGGTATCAAAGGACGAATTGGAGAACCAATTGAAGTCGCTCCCGCCGGATACGTCTTTTCTCGTCCGCGCCGATCGCGGCCTCCCCTTTCAGGGATTCATCGATATCGCCGATGTCCTCAAACGGCAGAATTTCAGCAAGGTCGCCATCCAAACGCTTGCCGCGAACAAGAGCGACGGTCCGAAATAGTGTCTTTGCAAGCTCCGACCGAAAGCACCCTAAAAAAGGGTGAAATAGTGAGGCGAACAATGACACTCACGCTCTTTTCGGCCTTCGTAATATCGATATTGGCGCATTCGACGGTCGTTCTGCCCTACTTCGTGTACGGCTGGACGATGACTCCCCAGGAAGATTCACAGGTCGTCCTCGATTTGGAAGGAGTCGTGACGGACGATCAGCAAGTCGCCCAGACGCTCCAGGAAACACGTGGGAAACCAAAAGAAGAAGAAACCCACGAACAGCCGCGTGAAACCAAAGAGGCATCCCCTGCGCAAGCGCCATCCGAGACGCAACCGTTAGATACAGCCGATGACGGCCAGGAGGAGCAGCAGCCACCGCCTCAACCGATGCAAAAGCCCTCGGCCGAGCCGACGCAAACTCCGACCACGACGGAGACGCAATCCGCCGCCCCCGGTGCGAATAATACCGTCAGCCCCGACCAAAATCAGCGGGACTCTCAAACAATCAAGGTCGAACAAGAAGAGGAATTCAATCGCCTCAGGGAATATGTGAAGCTTATAACGAAAAAACTGCAATCGAAGCTTGAAGACCTGGGTGAGGGGCGGAAGGCTACGGCCAGAGTGTCTTTCTACCTTCAGAGCGATGGCCAGATACGGCCTGATAGCTTGAAGGTCGTTCAAAGCTCCGGACAGTCAAAGCTCGATGCGAGCGCCCTCTGGACGGTGAAGGAAAGCGTGCCTTTCGACCCGCCACCGCGGGCAATGACGATCGCCATTCCATTCGATTTCGGCCGTAAGCAGTGATCACTGCCGAAAGGCTGGAGCGAAGTGCGAAAAAAGCGGGTGCCGGTTTTCCGGGCGGCAATCAAGTTTACGCGGATTGCGCAAGTTTACTTGCGCAATCCCACTCTCATTACGTGAATCGATCAGATCCGCTCTCACGCTTCCTGGACGATGCTCTCCAAGCATCGGTCCGAGGTATGCACGGCCAATAAATTCATGCCGCCCGTATTGAAAATCTGATAACCGGATTTCTCAAGCAGCTCCGTCATCTTTGCATTATCAGTTTTCTGAAATTCGATCAGCAGGATAGGCTTGTGGCGGTTCAGCGCCTCCGCCGCACCCTCGAGAACATCGATTTCCATGCCTTCGACATCGATCTTGATGAGATCGAGACGTCCGAGGTTCAAGGAGTCCAATCGCAGTGCCCGCACCGGCACCATGGCCCCCTCATTATAATCGATCTTTTGGCCAATAAACTCCGAGCGCGCGAGCGGCTTAAGTTCAAGGCTGCCGAAGCTCGCGGGCTCCAGATAGTTGGGCAACGGGATCCGCATCACGCCGTCGGCGGCGGCAACGGCAGCGTGAATGACCTGAACGTTGAAGCAATTATTGATCGCGACATTGCCGGCCAGAGCATAATAAATGCGCTCCTGGGCTTCGATCCCGATCGCGCGTCCCCAGCCGCTCATCTGCCGGCCCCATTCGATGAGATGAACGCCTATGTTGGCGCCGCAGTCGATCGCGACAACGCCTTCGCCATAGACCTCGCGGCGCAGATCGAGCAATTTGACGGCTAAATCGATCTCGTCAGGACAAAAGAAACCCTTCATCAAAATTTCTATGCCGACGCCGAAAACACGATTGCCCTCTCTGTGTTCGTCATTTCGGTTGAGGATCAAAGTTCCATGATCGGTGCTGGCGAGCACGAAAGCGATCGGTCGCATGGAATTTTGCATGAATGTCCCTGACTTCAATTGCAGCATGCAGCTTTTGGCGCGTTTTCTTCAAGCGAACCGGTGCCCGCTTCGCTCGAAAACGCTCTAATCGGAATCATCTCGCACATTGTGGCCGAAGCGTCGGCTTCGGCCACAATCTATTAAAACTTCATCGCTGAGCGCAACCACTTCGCCGCGGCGACGGGTTCAGGCAACGGCTTTATCGCCGGGCTCCCAGGCGGCGGAACGTGCCGCCGCCTTCTCCGCGAAGCTTGGGATTTTCCCGATTACGGCTTTGACCTGTTCGACAGTGATGAGGCGGGTGCATTCGAACTGGCGCGGGGTGTCCTTGTGCCGGGGACACCACAGAAAGTCCTTATGGTCGAAGCGCAAGTGCGGATCGTTCCAGCAGCTGTTGCAGGTATGGTAATTGATGATGCGATAGGGTGTCTCGAACTCGTTCAGCGGATGCGTGAATCCGGAGATCATGACAACCGGCGTACGTGCCGCCCAGGCCAGCCATGACAGGCCGCTCGATAGGCCGATGAAGAAATCCGCATGCTTGAGCCAGCGCGCCCGCTCCTGCAAGGTGCGGTCGCCTGTCTCATCCTCCGCCCCGTTCGGAATGTGGTTCCAGATGAGGCCGGTGCCATGCGCGGCCTTCTGGTCGATGCAAATGACGCGGTAGCCGACGTCCTTCAGCAATTTGATGATTGAACGCCAGCCCTCGGGATTGTTCCAATATTTCGACTGCGTCGTGCTTTGGGTCGCGATGCAAACATAGGGCTCGGCGATCGGCCGTGTGTCATTCTCGAGCGCCAATAGAGGCGGCTTCTCGGTCGGATCGACACCGAGAATATAGCCGGCTGTGCGATGCAGCCCGACATAGCGGAAATCGCAGGGTTGAAAGACGAAATCCTTGTCGTCGAAGAACAACCCGATGCTGTATGTCGCATAGAAGCGATCCGTCTTGACTTCCTCGTGCGACAGGAAGGTGATGTCCGGATAGACATCGCGAAACAGCGGGATCAGTTTTTCCCCCATGGCGCAGGTGAGCTTGCAGCCATGCTGCTCTTTGAACTTCACCGCATAGGGAAACCAGCCCATCGTATCGCCGAGGGTGCCGACCGGGAACTGGATCAGGATATCTTTGTCCTTCGCCGAATAGTCATGCGTGAAGACGAGTTCGTCCTTCGGTTCCCCGTTTTCGACGGCTCGCCGCGACCAGACTTCGATGCCGCAACGGATGTAGTAACGCTTGGTGCTGTTGATGGCGCCAGCCGAAAACGCGGTCTCGAATAGGATGTTGCCCGTATCGAGATCGCGGAGGCGCACCCGCCAGGTATGATCGGCTTGCGGCAAGGCGACACGGCAGCCATTGTTGAAGTCGAACAGGATCCCATTGGGCCCATGCTGTGTCGGCGCCGCGGCCGGTATGGGATAGGCGGCTTTCACCGCGGGTGCAGAGCCGCTCGCAGAGGATGCCGGCGGTGTGGAACTCGCAGGTACCGAGGATACAGGGCTTTCCGGCGGCGGACTCGGCACCGTCTGAGCCTTAACGGACAATGGCTTGCGCGGCAGATCGATAGGCGGTGTATTCGCAGAACGCGGCTTCACTTGCACTTGCATTTGTGCCCCACACATGACGCGCGGTTAACGCGGCTTTTCAACTATATATAATTTTTCATCGCTAGATAAACTCATTTCCACTTGAAGTCTAGCCCCGGCCAGCCATCCATTTTTTGAAATTTCGCATTCGAAACCTTTATCTTTCAAGCGATCTGAGTGAGTCAATCGCTGCGTTACATTGAGAACGTAGCCCTTATTTCGTTGGGGAAGAGTGCTCGCTGTGGCAAACTTATACGCCCGGAGCCCCTATCGAGAATCTTCTTAACGCTCTCGCGACCGGGGATGAACGGCTCGCGTAAGCGCTCAAAGCCCGGGCGATCCGATTCGAAAGTATTCATCGATGAATATTGTGCCGCGAATAAAAGATTTGGTTCTTTATAGTCATGCGTTGCTCAAGATCGCGCCGAGCCCTTTTTTGATCTTCATCGCGATCCTTGCTAAGCACTTTGGGTCGTGCTCTCGAACAGCAAACCCGCCCGGAAATTCGGAGCGACCGGCCCGTAATGTCAGACGCCATCCTTGTTCTTGGACTCTACCGGAGCGGCATCAACTCGGTCTCTGGCATTTTGACAAAGCTCGGTGCCGTGTCGCCGCGGGTTTTGACGCCTTCCGCTGCGGAAAACCCGCGTGGATCTTTCGCCTCGGCGGATTTTTCGGTATTTCATGATGAGCTTCTTGCCTCAGCCGGGACCGATTGGCGCGACTGGCGAAAAGTCAATCCGGAATGGATCAAGTCCACGGCGGCGGACACGTTCAAACAGCGCGCGAAAGAGCTCTTCAGAGTGGAATTCGGCGCGGCGCCGCTTGCCGTTTTGGAAGATCCGCGAATGTCCCGGTTTCCGAAATTCTGGCTCGATGTCTTGGCGGAATTGAAGGTAACGGCGCATATCGTCATCCCGGTGCGCTCGCCTTTGGATGCCGCCCGCTTTCTCAAACAAGACCATGGCCTTTCGCTCGCACAGGGGGGTCTCCTTTGGCTGCGCCATGTCCTCGATGCCGAGGCGCAGACGCGAACCGAATTGCGGTCACTTGTCAGTTGGAGCAATTTCGCCTTCGACTGGCGCGGCGTGTCCGCGAAGATCGCCGGGGAAACCAAGCTCGCCTGGCCCCGCCTTTCCGATCGTGGCAGTTTCGAGATCGATCAATATCTGGGTTCGAACCCGATTCAAAAAGATGCGCCGCATTCTGAACCGCTCAACCATTCCGAAATGCCTGAATGGGCATTGCGCACCTACGACGCCCTGCTCGAATTGGCTGCCGATCCCCAGTCCAATTCTGCGCGCGACACGCTCGACCTCATCGGTGGAATGTTCGAACAATCCAGCACTGTTTTCGGCCGCGTGCTGGCCGATGATGAAATCCGTTCGAAGGATGAGCAAGACGCAAAGCGCGCCGCGCAAGCCGAGACCGAAGAAAAGCTCCGCGCCGCGCAACAGGATCTGGCGCGCTCTCGCAGCGCGATCGCCAGCCTTGAGTCAGAACTGCGTGAAAAGGACTCAAGAGCAGAGGAGTTGCGCAGGCTGCTGAGCGCCAGCGACGACGAGAGGCGTCGCGCCGAGGACCGCGCAGCCAGGCTTTCCGACGAGACTGAAGCCGCGCCTGAAAGCAAACGCGAAGCTGTACGGACCACGGAAGAAGAGATTGGTACTCTAAGACGAATCCTCGCAAGCACCCAATCCGTTTATATCGATTTTCAGGGCTCCATCCGGACGAACGCGGAAATAGAGGCGAAACTCCACGAGCGCGAGATGGAACTTCTGGCCTTGCGCCGGCAGCAGGTGGCCCTTGACGAGGACCGCCGGATCGCGGTGCATGCCGTCCGCGAAGAACTCCGCGAGACGCAACAAAGGCTCGACGCCGCGACTCGCGATTTAGCCGCCTTGCGGGAAAACCTCGAACTGACCCTCTCGGCCAAAGCCGATCTGGACCGCACGAACGCGCTTCAAGAAGCGCAACGCGGCCTCGCCGATGCGAAGGAAGATGCCGAAAGGAAAGGTGCTGAAGCGCTCGCCCTTCAGGATCGGCTCGAAGCGCTCGAAGCCGAACGCGATCATATGCGCCATGACCTCGATGCGCGCTCCGCGACCCTGGAAGCGCGGGCTAAAGTCTTCGCGCGCATTAACAAGGCATCTCGCGCCGCCAGCATCAGACATGCCGTCGACCGGGAACTCGCCGAGGCCACGCGCAGGATACGTCCGCATATTGCGCCTCTGCCATTCGGATTGGCATTCAACAGCGCGCAATTGCGCCCTCGCTTTCCGCCGCCGGCCGAAACCAAACGCAAATTGAGAGCTGAGCGGCGAGAGATCGAAAGCTGGGGATTTTTTGACGGAAAATATTATCTCGCTCAAAACCCTGATGTCGCGGCAAGCGGGGCCGAGCCATTCGCGCATTTCTTCCGCCATGGGATCGAAGAGGATCGCGACCCGCATCCGCTTTTTTGCTCCGGCTGGTACCGAGCGGACAATGATCTCGAAGGTGCGATACCGCTGCTTCATTATGTGCGCACCGGCCGGAGTTCCAGACGGTCTCCGCATCCGCTCTTTGATTCGGATTTTTATCTGCGAAAGAACAAGGATGTCGCCGAACAAAAAGCCGATCCGCTCGTTCATTTCTGCGATTATGGCGCAGCCGAGCGGCGTGATCCGCATCCGCTCGTCTGGATGGCACGCC
>JAATEW010000133.1 GCA_015655535.1 Hyphomicrobiales bacterium
AGCCAGGAGAAGCCCGGCGGCATGGGCGAACCTGGAACCTCGGCGCTCGCGCCAGCCGTCGTCAATGCGATCTATGCGGCGACGGGAAAGCGTTTGCGCAAACTGCCGATCAACACCGACGAACTCAAGGGCGCTTGAGTCCGGGAGCCGCGTCATGCACTCTAAGATCATGTCCGGAGTGCGAAGACCGTGCAGTTGCAAAATGTGCTGAGATGGCCAGCCGGGACGACGGCATTCGCCTTTAGAACCTGGCTGGCCCTTTTGATCGGTCTTTATGCCGCTTTCACCTTTGAGCTCGAAGGTGCGGCGAGCTGCGCCATCTGCGTGCTCATCGTCGCGCAGCCGGTCCAGGGCATGGTGTTGTCAAAGGCGATCTATCGCGCCGCCGGCACGCTTGTCGGTGTCGTGGCCGGTCTCAGCATCACCTCGGCCTTCCCGCAAGACCGGACGATGCTCATCGCCGGTTATGCCGTATGGGCCGGGGTCTTTACCGCGATCGCGACCATCCTGCGTGACTTTCGCGCCTATGGCTGCGTGCTCGCAGGCTATACGGTCGCGCTCATTTCGATCGTCAATATAGACGCGCCCAATGCGACGTTTGAAGCAGCGGTCAGCCGCGTCGCGGCCATTCTTGTCGGGATCGCGGCTGTCACATTGGCCAATCTGATTTTGACGCGGGATCAGGCCTCCCAGTCTCTGACCCGCAAATTGAGGGCTGGCCTCGACGATATTTTGGATCTCGCCCGCCACGCGATCGAGACGCGGACAAGGCCCACGCCCGAGACCTGCGTCGGGCTCGCCGCGCGCCTCATGCCGCTGCGCAGCGAGATCAGCTTCGCCACACCGGAAAAACCCTATGTCCTGGCGCGGGCGGCGGGCGGCCGAAGCGCGCTTCGAGGCCTCTTGGAGTCGATCAAGGCGGTTGAGGCCGTCGGCGCCGGTCTCAATGAGGTCAAAGAGACCTCGTCCTGCGTGACCAAAGCCATCGACGTGACGCAAACGGCGATCAGAGCAGAGACGCCCGAAGATTATCTGCCGGCTTTCGACGCCATCACCTTGAACGCGCTGAAAACGGGAACGATACGGATCGAGGATGCTTTTCTCCATGACCGTCTACGCTTCTTGATCCAGACCGTCGCAAATGTGCGCGACGGTTTGCGCTCGCTCGACACGGGCTGCTGGCCCTGGCGGCGCGTCAGCCTTCGCGTTCATCAGGACTATGTGGCGGTCGTCCTCAATGCGATACGGGTGATCGTCGCGATCGGCATCGTCGCCGCGCTTTCGATCTGGTCGGGCCTGCCGGAAACAGCGTTGGCCCTGCTCTTCACCGGGGTTTTCGTCGCGCTCGGCTCATTGCTTCCCAACCCGAGCGCGATGGGGAACGCCGGCCTCTATGGCATGCCCGTGGTGGTTGTGCTCAGTGTCCTTTATTCGTTCTTCGTCTTTCCAAACATCGAAGGCTATCCGCTCTTCATTCTATCGCTCGCGCCACTCGTTGCCATCATGTGCTGGCTCATCATGGTCGGGCAGCCGGGCCTTGGGCTCATCATCGGCGTGATTACGATCAACCAGATCGCGCCCGCCAATGTGCAGACGATCGATCCGGTGAAATTCGTGTCTTCGGCGACGATACTCGTTCCCTCCGGCATTGCGATCTTCGTGGCTTTCCGCCTGATCATACCCGTGCAGCCGGCGCAAAGGCGGCTGCGGATCGCGCTTGGCATCGGCCGCTCGCTGCGCAACGCGCTTGCAGACAAAGGCCAGCAGGGCATGCCGAGCCCTAGTCTTTTTTTCGACCGCTTGAGCCAATTCAATCTCTGGCAGGGCCGCGAGACCGTCACGTTCGCAAGACACAAGATGATGCGGCGGCTGATCGATCTCGGTCTCCTTGCCTACGCGATCCGCCGCTCATGGCGCGCGCTCGATGCTGCGAGGCCCTATGTCGCGTCAGCGCTCGATGCGAACGCGCGGCGCATTCTTCCGGCCCTGGCACCAGCGGAAACGGACACCATCGCCCGGAAATATCTGGTGCTTGCCGCGGACCAGGAGGGTGAAGCGGCGCTTGCTCTCGTGCATGCGGCCGCGGCCCTGCACGGTACGGCCTATGTGACCAACAAAGAGGCGCAATTGCTTCGCCGCGTCGAACTTCTGAACCGGCTGATCTGAGGGCTCCGCATGTCGGAATTCATCGTCGACGGACTTTTGATCTCCCCCTTGGTGCGCTATGCGCTCATCGCGGCGCTGATCGCACTGATCCTGCGATGGTACCTGGTGCGGCTTCACTTTTATCGCTGGCTCTGGCATCCGCTTTTGGCAGAAGCAGCGGCCTATATTTGCCTCGTCGCTTTCCTCAACCTCGTCTTTTAACGGGCAAAGCCATGTTCAATCGCGCCCGCCGTTTCATCCGTTTCCTCCTCACCAGCATTCTCGTCGCGGCGGCGGTTTTCGCGATCGTCGGACTCTGGCAGCATTATATGGTCGCGCCCTGGACGCGCGACGGCCAGGTGCGCGCCCAAGTGGCCAATATAGCGCCGCAGGTGCCGGGACAGATCGTCGAGCTCAATGCCAAGGACAATGCGTTCGTACATTTGGGCGACCTGCTCTATGTCATCGACCAAGCCAATTACAAAGTAAGGCTCGCTCTCGCCCAGGCCGATGTCGCAAGCAAGGCGGCCGATCTTCGCGTCAAGGAAGCGGCGAACGAACGCCGGCAGAAACTCACGACGCTCAGCACGTCGATCGAAGAAAAGCAGACCTACGAGGGCCAATACACCCAGGCCCAATCGGCCTATCAATCGGCCTTGGCCAACTTGGATCAGGCTAAAATCGATCTCGAACGGACCGAAGTCCGCTCGCCGGTCAACGGCTATGTGACGAACCTGCTTCTGCGCATCGGCGATTATGCCAATACCGGCATTTCCAACATTTCGGTCATCGACAGCGACTCCTTTTGGGTCAACGGCTATTTTGAGGAAACCAAGCTCGGAAGCTTCAAGGTGGGCGATCCGGCGCAGATCCAACTCATGGGCTTCGGCGCGCCCATTTCAGGCCGGGTCGAGAGCATCACGCGCGGCATTTCGACGGCGAATGCGACGGTGAGCACGCAGGGACTTCCCTCGGTCGAGCCGATTTATACCTGGGTGCGACTGGCGCAACGCATTCCGGTCCGCGTCAAGATCGACAAAGTCCCCGACGGCGTGACGCTTGCGGCCGGCATGACCGCGACTGTCATCGTCACACCGGAGGGCGCCAGGAGCGGTACGGCCTGGGACGATCTTCAAGCGAGACTCGCCGCCCTCGCCTATAGGGCGCTGCATTGAGAATCTTCGGAGAAAATAATTCGAACCGGCGGACAGAGTCCGCCGGTTCGTGTCTCGATCGGTTGCTTGTGATCAGTTCTGGGCCGCTTGAGTGTCCGGCAGGCTGACGAAGCGGACCACAGAGCTCTGCGATTGCATCTGGGCCATTTCGCCCCGGATATCCTTGTCGCTCA
>JAATEW010000231.1 GCA_015655535.1 Hyphomicrobiales bacterium
TGCACGACCTCTCCGAGGAATTGCCGATCAATTGGCAGCAGATTTTGGATGTTGCCCAACGCGCTCACACCGCTTTCGAAACGCTTGAAAGCAAGAGAGCTCAATTGAGTGCGATGGGTTAAGCGAGATGAGAAAAGTGCGGGCGGTTTTGCGCCCGCATCCCGCTCTCACTTAATAACCTGAGACGACGCATTTGCCCGATCTAAGATCGGCCAATGGAGGATCGAAAATGACGGAAAAGGCAAAGCCCACACGTGATGGGCGCATGTGGGTACCGGAGTTCTTGACGGCGATTGATCCGGAGACCTGCATCGGCTGCGGCCGCTGCTACAAGGTGTGCGGCCGTGACGTGATGACGCTCAAGGGTGTCAATCATGATGGCGACATCGTCGAGCTCGAAGACGAGGATGACGACGATTTCGACCGCAAGGTCATGGCGATGAACGACATCGGCGCTTGCATCGGCTGCGGCGCTTGCGCCCGCGTCTGTCCGAAGGATTGCCAGACGCATACGCCGATCAACGAGCTCGAAGACGCGGCCTGAAAGCATAGCGGAGCATCGGACCGAAAAGCGCGAAGCGGTTTTCGGATGAATCCGATGCGATTCAAAAGATTTAAAGATATCGGACTGATTCAATATGAACGTCCACCTCTCTGAAGCTCATCTCCCACGCGGCGCCGATAGTGCGCCACATGCCGGCGCCGCGGTGGACGAGAGCTTTGATCGCCATATCATCGGGCGTCTGCTGCTTCATGCCGTGGCTGAGGCGAAGCGCCTGGGAGAGCCGCTTGAGCGCCGTCTCGGCCTTGATCGCGAGCGTCTGTGCGCGGCCGCGCAATATGTCCATATGGACCTTTTTCTGGATCCCTCTCGCGAGCCGCAGGCTGAGGAGGACGAAGAAGAAGTCATGGTCCGCCAGATCCTTTTGCAAAATTGTTCCGGCCCCCGGCAGGTGAGCGAATGGCTCGCCTTTGTCGTTGCCAGACGCGGCATGGAGCCCAATCACCTTTGGGAAGATCTCGGGCTCGCGGAACGTCCCGACCTGACGAAGCTCCTGCTTCGGCATTTTGCGCCGCTCGCCACGAAGAACACGCGCAACATGCGCTGGAAGCGGTTCTTGTACCGCTCGCTCTGCGAGGCCGAGGGCTTCAGCATGTGCCCGTCGCCGACCTGCGATTCCTGCTCGGAATTCCATATTTGCTACGGCGACGAATCGGGTGAATCCGTGCTGGCGCGCAACAATCGCGCCTTCAACGAGGCTGGTATGGCTGACAGCCACTGAGGCTGCGGCTGCTTCTCACTCTCGCCGTCATGCGCTTGACCCGCGGTTGTCCGTTAAGTGATGACACGCTTTCTCTCCGCGTCTTGGCCGTCTCGGGACTTGATCCAGAGGACTGTCCCGGCCATGCAGGTATCGATGGCAGGCTGGCAGTGCCATTCAAAGACCGCCGTTCATCTCTTGGCGGCGAGCATGGCGAACGGATCGCTTTGGTCAAGGATCGCTTCGCGACCGCCTTCGGCGGCGCATCGAAGACGCGTCCTTGACCTAAGCGTTCCGTCTCGCCGAAAATCTCCGCCATCGGATGAATGGCGAAATCCGGGATGTCGCTACCGGAGGGACTCCGTCACGGCCTGGCGCGGATAGTTCGTGTCCAGTCCAAAGGGAAACGGCAAAACACTCCCCCATCATTATAGCATGAAGCATGTTGCTGTGATTTAAACCGGACAGCCGTGGGACAAGACCGGCCATGATGCGGGGCAGCGCAGGGCAGGTTCTCGCGTCGCGCTCAGACCTTTTCCGACAAGTGCCGGAAGTTCTCGACGACCTTTTCGTAGACAGGCCGTTTGAACGGAATGATGAGATCGGAAAGATGTTCCATAGGCTCCCAGCGCCAGGCGTCGAATTCAGGCTTTTGGCCGCCGGCCGGCGTATGGATGTTGATCTCGCGCTCGTCGCCTTCGAAGCGCAGCGCGAACCATTTCTGTCGTTGGCCCTGGTAGCGTCCTTTCCAGGATTTCTTGGCGAATTCCACTGGCAGGTCATAGCTCAGCCAGTCCGGCGCTTCGGCTAAAAAGCTCGCCGAGCTGACATTGGTTTCTTCCAGCAATTCGCGTAGAGCGGCGTGATAGGGATCTTCGCCGGCATCGATTCCGCCCTGCGGCATCTGCCATTCGTGATCCGTCGCGATATGCCCCTGCGGTCTTTTGTTCCGCCGCCGCCCGATAAAGACGAGACCATCGCGATTGAGAAGCATGATGCCGACGCAGGGACGGTAATTTCCAAAGTCCATTCGGTCAGAGCTCACGGTTCGCGTGTGACGACCGGCCTCGCTCCGTCTTTGCCAAGCACCGCGCTCAACGGCACAAGCGCGATGCCCTTTGCCTCGAGGGATTGGGCAAAGCGGGCGATCCGATCGATGTTGGATAAGGGTAGCCCGCTCGCGACGCCAACCGCAATACCCTTGTCGCGCGCCCGGGCCTCAAGCTTGAGCAGAGCGGCCTCCAGGGCGCCCATCCTTGCGGTGCCGTCCAAGACCACATCGGTTTTGCCTGTGGAGAGATCCAGTCCTTGTGCAAGCGTGGGCACGAGATTTTGGGCCGACGTGCCGTCGTCGGCGTAATAAAGCCCGCGTCCGGCGATCTCGCGCAGGACGGGTGTCAGGGCCTGGTCGTCGGATGTGAATTTGGCGCCGAGGAAATTGGCGACGCCCGCGTAGCCGGTAAAGCGGCTCATCAGCCAATGCAGATGATCCGTGTTCTCCGCCGCGCTCGCCGAGGTCAGAAGCGTATGCGGACCCGGATTGTTTTGCGGATAATCGAAAGGCTCCATCGGAAGCTGGAGGACGGTTTCGTGGCCGTGTTCGCGCGCCCGGACTGCCTCGCGTTCGAGGTCATGGCCATAGGGCGCAAATCCGAGCGTCACGGCGCCCGGCAGAGCTTCAATCGCGCTCTCGGTCGCAGTCGCATCGAGCCCCATCCCGCCGATGAGAAGCGCGATGCGCGGCGCGCCCGTCTTCAGGCTCGAAGCGGTGACCAAAGGCCTCGCATAAATCTCGGACGGGCGAGAGCCGTCGCTGCCGATCCGCGGGATGGGACCAAAACGCGTCTTTTCAACGAGACGCGGGTCGGGGGCAGGGGCGAGCCGAATGCCGAGGTCCTGCGGGACGGTGATGATGAGCGCGCCGGGGGCGCTTGCTCCGGCGCGCATGACTTTGACGCCGCTTTGCTGTTCGATGTCCTCGGCGCTTGTCACCTGTTTGAGGGTGCTGCCGGTCGCGGCCGGATCTGACGGCACTTGGGTTACGGCTTGATTTGCGGGCTGGCTGCTGGCGGGCGAAGCTGCGGGACTTTCCTCGTGAATGGCGGCGATGGCATAGGGCTCGCCGCCCATCGGGTCGCCAGTCAGGCTGATGAAGGCGAAAAGCCCGGCGGCGACCAAGCCGAGGCCGGTAAAGGCGATGACCCGGTAAGGCGGGTTGCGCCGTCTCGAAAATGGTGCGCGGTCGAGGCCTAAAGGCTTATCGAAGTCGCTGTCCACCATAAGTTCGATCCGTCTTTGCCGTTAGATCCGTGCCTCTAGATCACGACGCGAGGCGGAAAACCGTTACACACTTTTCCTCATCCCGCTCCGGGGACCGACTCACCCCCGAAGCTGGATAACAATGACACGGCGCGGACAAGCCCGTCGAGCCCCATCGCGGCGGCTTCAGCGCCGCGGGGGCACCCCGAACCCACCCTCATTTCCGGCAAACGGCGATTCGATATATAAAACCTCTTCCGTTTCGGGCCGGACGCCCAATCTGCGTAAATGGCGACCGCGTCGCGGCAGGTTTGGCGCGGACGCCCCGGCCGAGGCATGTCTTTCGGCGGGATCCGATATTCATGTTGAAATTCAACGTATTACAGCAACTGTAGGATCATGATGGTGCGCAAGGCTCAAGGTAAAATCGATACATTATTGGCCTTGCGATCGGATGGCCGTCTCCTGGTCGGTCGCGAGCGAATCGCTTTGCTTGAGGCCGTGGCCAAACATGGCAGCATCACCAAGGCCGCGGAAGCGGCCGGGTTCAGCTATAAGACGGCCTGGGACTCGGTGAACGCGATCAATAACCTTCTTCCGCGCCCGGCCTTCGTGACCAAGACCGGCGGATCGAGCGGCGGCGGCGCCACGATCACCGACGAAGGCTTGCGGTTGATCGCAGCTTTCCGGAAGCTTGAGGAAAAGCTCGGACGCATTTCGACGGCAATCGCGGAAGAGGGGCTGGAACATGCCGAAGATATGCTCTTCTGGGGCGTCGCATTGCGCGTCTCGGCCCGCAATGCGCTTCATTGCAAAATCGTCGAGATCAGGCCGGCACCCGTAAACGTCGAGATCAAGCTCGAAGTTTCGCCGGGCATTTTCATCTTCGCGCTTGTGACCAATCGCAGTCTCGTGGAACTCGATCTGAAACTCGGCAGCAATGTCATGGCCATGGTGAACAGCACGTCGGTGATGCTGGCGACCGGCCCCGAGGCTCTGCGCATTTCCGCGCGCAATCGAATCAAAGGCAAAATTATTGAACGTATCGACGGCGGCGTCGACGTCGAGATCACGCTCGACATTGGTCACGGCAAGACCATCGACGCCGTTATCACGCAGGCTGGCGCGGATGAAGTGGGTGCCAAGGAAGGGGTCGAGGTCTTTGCCGTTTTCAAGACCTCGCATGTCATCCTTGCCGCGGATTGAAGCTCCCGTCGAGGCAGGCTTTTGAGGTTCAGTCGACGGCGATCATGACATCGGAAGATTTGATCAGCGCATGCGCTGTCATGCCTTTTTCGAGCTTGAGCTCGTCGACGGACTCATTGGTGATGGAGGCCAGGAGGATGATGCCCGGTGCGACTTCGATCGACACATGCGCGGTTGTGGAGCCTTTGTGAACGTCGGTGATTTTGCCCGCAATAAAGTTGCGCCCGGAAATTTTCATGTTTTTCTCCTGATTCTAAATCGCTGACACAGTTAAA
>JAATEW010000351.1 GCA_015655535.1 Hyphomicrobiales bacterium
GCACTGGCAAAACTGTGGTGGCCCGTCTTTATGGCGAAATCCTGCGCGATCTTGGCGTGCTGGAAAAAGGCCATTTGGTCGAGACAGACCGGGCGGGACTGGTCGCGGGCTATGTCGGTCAAACGGCGCTGAAGACGAAGGAGAAAATCAGCGCTGCGCAAGATGGAATCCTCTTTATCGACGAGGCTTACGCCCTTACCGAGCATAGCGGCTCAGGGACCGACTTCGGCCGGGAAGCCATCGACATCTTGCTCAAGGAAATGGAGGACAAGCGGGATCGCTTGGTCGTCATCGTAGCCGGCTATCCAGAGCCGATGCGAAAATTTCTGACAAGCAATCCCGGTCTGCCCTCGCGCTTTACCAAGACCATCGCATTTGAAAGCTATGCGGCCAGCGATCTCGTCGCTATCACCCATACGATGGCCCGGCACGACGGTCTGCGCCTTAGCTCAGAGGCCGACCCGGTTCTGAAACACTACTTTGAGCGAGCGCGAACCTCGCTCAATTTTGCCAATGCCCGGACGGCGCGGACGGTACTCGAACGCGCCCGCGAAGCACAAGCCGCCCGGGTCGCTCCGCTGATTGGAAACCTCGGCGTCGATCTCAATGAACTGACCCTTGACGACATCCAATCGGTGGTCGTCACTAAGACGAATATCGCCTCAACCGGCATCAGCGGGCGAGACGAATTGGCCAACATGATCGGGTTGGCGACTGTCAAAGCCGAGATCGACACCCTGATCCAACGTCTGCAGGTCGAAGCGGCCCGGCGTGAGCAGGGACTGCCTGTGGCGCCAATCTCCTTGCACATGGTTTTTACCGGACCGCCCGGCACCGGCAAAACGGCGGTCGCCCGTATTTACGGCAAGATCTTGCGCGAACTCGGCGTATTGGAGAAAGGTCACCTGATCGAGACAGACCGCGCTGGGTTGGTCGCGGGCTATGTCGGGCAGACGGCATTGAAAACGAGGGAAAAGATTGCCGATGCGCTGGACGGTATCCTTTTCATCGACGAAGCTTATGGCCTCAGCCAACAAATGGGATCAGAGCATGATTTTGGCCGGGAGTCGATCGAAACCCTGCTCAAGGACATGGAAGACAAGAGAGATCGATTGGTTGTCATCGTTGCCGGTTATCCAGACGAGATGAGCAAATTCTTGGAAAGCAACCCCGGTCTGCCTTCACGCTTCACCAAGACCATCGCATTCGAAAGCTATGCGGCCAGTGAACTCGTCTCCATCACCCACAGGCTGGCGGAGCGTGATGGCATGCATCTCAATCCGGACGCCGACCCGGTCTTGGCGAATTACTTCGAGCGGGTCCGCGCCGAGCCCAATTTTGCCAATGCCCGGACGGCGCGGACAGTTCTTGAACGCGCCCGCGAAGCGCAGGCCGCGCGCATCGCGCCCCAGATTGAGACCCCCGGCATCGACCTCAACGAATTGACCGCGGCCGACATCGAATGTGCGACCACCGGAAAGAATGAACATCCATCAGGAACGCAAAAGCGACTATCGAATGGCACCGGCTTTTTCGTCTCCGCGGATGGTTACGTGGTTACGAATGCGCATGTCGTTGAGGGCTGTTCGGATCCGAAGCTGGTTTGTGGTCTCGCGGCGCCGGTCTCCGCGCAGATTTTAGCCCTGGACACAGCAAATGATTTGGCTTTGCTGAAAGCGGACCTTGCAAGTGATCATGTGGCTACGCTGCGCAGCGGCGTCAGGATGGGGGAGGAAATCGCAGCGTTCGGCTATCCGCTCCACGGTATGTTATCCTCTGGCGGTAATTTCACCGTCGGCCATGTCTCTGCCCTCGCCGGATTAAACAATAATAGCGGACAAATCCAGATTTCAGCTCCAATCCAGCCAGGCAATAGCGGCGGGCCCGTTGTCGATCAGAGCGGCAATGTTATAGGTGTCGTCGTCTCGAAATTGAACGCGATGAAGTTCGCAACGACGAGCAAGAACAAGGACATTGCCCAGAACGTCAATTTTGCCATCGGCATAAATGTTCTGACGGCATTTTTAGACACCTACGGTGTCCCTTATTTGACAGGAGGAGAAGGTGGGCCTTCGCTTCAATCGTTCGAGCTTGCCGAGAAAGCGCAATCCGTTGCAGTTTTGATTTTATGCGAAAAATGAAGAAGGTCTCTTCTGACTAAGCCGAACCCTGATCAATGCGCATAGCCGACTTGGGTTTTGTAAAGTCTCGCGAGACGGAGCCGCGTCATATGAGCCAATTCTTCAGCAAATTCGGCTTTATCCACCGTCGTCTATGGGACCGCGACGGGACCTATCGCTTGGCCCTGTTATTTGGGCCAGCCCCGCTGATCGGCTGCGGCGTCGCGGTTGGGATTTGGTTCATCATCCGTGCATTTCCAGGCTCCCATGTGCAACTGCCGGAATGGGCGAAAATTCCTCGCCCCACAGATCGCTGGAACACGAGCGAGGTGCAGACAATCCCGCCCGCAAGGCCGCTCCCTCCGGCAGGCGCACATGGAGGGCTCAGCGGATACGAGCCAGGTTGGCAGGCAACCACCCACGCGGTCGAGGTTACTCCCACCTGGAACACCGAGATCAAGCAAACCGCCTTAAGCGGATTTTTTATCGACGGTTCGACAATTGAATTAGACGCCATCATCGCGGCGGGCCCCAAGAATACGCGATTTATTGGATCTGGATCAGCATTTCTCGTCGTCAGAACGCCGGGAATCTACGCGCTCTCGCTTCGCCTTGAGAAACCGCTTGGCCAGGTTGCGGACTGTCTGACGCGTCTCAGTTTGGGGCCACGCAAAATAAATGCGAACTTTGAAATAGCGACGCCTGGGAATATCTCGAAGGTATTCGATACTGCGCGCTTTGATCTCCAGCCTGGGCTTTATCCGATCGGCTGGGCCCTCGGTTGCTGGAAAGATCAAGAGATGGTCGGGCGCGCCCGCATCACGGTTCTGATTAGCCACCCGGGCGAGCAAGCCCTCCAACCTGCGCGCCCAGACGATATCGTCAGGCCGGAGCGCATAAAATAAGTGGAGTTTTATACCACGTCGATAAGAAATTAAACTGTGATTTCAATAACATGAGTGTTCGCAGTTTATCCTGTGCGGTCCATCAATTCTGAACAGAACTGCGAACATTGCCTCGCTAAATCTCGACTGTCAGGATATGTCGATCTCGGTTAAATCCTGTCCGCGCATGACGCCACCCAGTCAAAGCCTCCGTCCCCGCCGCTGCGCGAGCTTGATCGCGAGCAGCGACAGAGCCTGCGGATCGGCGAGCATTTTTTCGATCGCTTCGCTTTCGTCGCTGTCGAAGCGGCCATCCTCCTGTTTGGAGATGCTTCGCGTCCGGCCGGAAAGCGGCAACGGCAGAGGCTGGTCTTCGATCTTCTTCACTCGCGTGAGAACATCGGCGAGCATCGAGGACAGCGCATCGAAGCGCTTTTCGAGAGCGTGATGATCGGCATGCGCCATTTTCTGCGGCGCGGCATCGCACGCAGCGCCAAGCTCAACCGATGTGTCGTGCATGGCCTGGATGCGCGCGAGATCCGCCTCACTATTGCGGGCGCCGAGCTTCGAGACATCAGGCGTGAAGCCGCGCCATTCGCGCGTGCCGTCCTGCTTGATCATTTCGAAATGCGCCTGCGGCAGACAGGGCAGATCGACCAGCGAAATTTCGCTCGGCGCCGCCGTATAACGTGTGAGGCCATCCTCATCCGTCCAGCGGCGGATATAAGAGCCGCCTTGCGAGAAGCCCGTATAGACGCCTTCCTGGACTTTGCGCCATTCGTCATCGTCGACGACCTTGGCGCAGATCTCGATCTGCTTCGCCTCATCGTTGACGGTCAATGCCGTCACCTTGCCGGCCGCGACGGCGCCATGCATGGCGCGCAGATTGCCGAGCGATTTGCCGCGGGAGGATTGGGCGATCTCATCCGACCATTTTTCATAATGCGGCTTGGTCGAGGCATAGTCGCAGATCTCGCCGCTGCGGTCAGCGATCTCGGCGGTCGCGAGACCATAGACGAGGCGTTGCATCGCATCGACCTTGGTGATGGGTATGAACATGTCGAAGTGAGACATGAAGGCTCCTTTTGTCTTTGAATTTCGCGCGCAAAAAAACCGCCGAAGCGGGCGCTTGGCGGTGGTCATCGTGGGACGATACTCAGAAAATCGTGGCATCAGCTCGGTTTGAAAAAGCCGCTGTCCAGATTCCGAAGAGTCTCTTTTGCATTGGCGGCTTGTGGCATCCATCCGGTTTTACTGATGGCGTCTATGACGCGGCGAGCTTCCACCGGAGCAACAAGGAGCGTTGCCATCGCAGCTTGCAGTCTAACTTGCATGTTTTCGTGATCATAAAGCTTGGTCAAAGAAACGCGAGCATCGCGATTGCTCAACTCAGCGCGTATTGCCCGCATTTGAGGATAAAGTTTATTGGTGATTTTTGAAATCTGCTCTTTGAGCAGGGCATCGTCTTGTTCGAGAGTGTTTTTTTCGAAAAGCTCAACCAATTCGTTAATTGACATGTTCTCTAGGCGCACGCTCATGGTTTAAGCACTCCAAAGTCGATCAACTTTTGGCGGCCCAAATCATAGCGCGTTTTCCAATCTTTTCCTCGAAGATATTGTCGCGGTGATAACCATCTATAGTCCTCATTTGGCGTTTGATACCAAGTCGTAATTTCCCGATGCTTCATAGCCGGAATTCTAACAAGATTGGCTCGCGCATCTATTGCTTCTCTCGAGAAATCATCATCTTCTGCCCCTTTCTGCTCGACGATGTGATGAATCTCATAGCCTGGCTTTGGATCGGCAACTGCATCTTGAAGCTCTTCTAGCGTCTTTGGTTCATCCAAGGACGCTTTTATCTTATCACTGTAATTGTCCGGTTTGCCATTCAGCCATTGGATCGCTTCTACGGTGAGAATGATTTGATGGACCATGTGCATTTCACCACGTTCGATCGCTGCCTGCGCCAGCCTCGAAATCTCCTTCACGGCTGCATAAGCTAAACGGCCCAGTGGCCTCGTACCTGGGATCTTGAAGCGTCCAATGGAGCGCCCTGTCTGTAGCGGTTCAGCCGAATCCGGCGGCTCCGTCGAAGAACCGCCAGATTCGATGCCAGGTGCAAATCGTCCGCCTTGGCTCTCCGGCGCACCCGCCGGCCAGCGCGGATGCTTTGCTTCATCCCATGGACCGCCCCCGCCTTTCGCTAAGAGGCGCGCCGCTTCAACATGCTCTTTGAAGAGCAAGCAATGCAGGGCAATATCCCGCACGTTCCATGTTCGGGGCCCGTCGCGGACCGGGAGATTTATTGCCGCTATGCCGATTTCGTTAGCAACAACGCGCATCAATGCCGCGCCGTCAGCGGATATGGCGTTCAGCCTCAACGCGTCGAGTATGTGCTGCGCTCCGGCTGCATCGCCCAACGTCAAGACGCGAGCAGTACGAGAGACCGCTGTGAGACTATCCGTGTAAAGCGCGTCCGGTCCATGCAGTCGGGTGATCCAGAAGTTGATCACTTCACCTGCGATAGGCACGATCTCGGAGCCGCGCCGTAGCGTCAGCGGAATGCCCGGCCACATCCAGATCGCATCACGCTGAACGACAAGCGTGCAAGGACGCTCCCGCGAGCCGTGAAGGGCAAGAGGCTGCATTCAGACGTTCCGGAAATAGCCAAAAGAAAACCGCCGAAGCGAAGCGCTTGGCGGTGGGTAAATGGGTCCGATTGGTTCAGTGGCGACTGATCAATCAGTTCCCATCGCCACTTCCGGATTGCGGTGATCCATCCGGCAGCGCCACATAGCCCGTCCCCGTCAGCGTCATGGGCGTGTCGGCGGCGGATTCTGTCAACGGCGCATGGCCGAGAATGGTACGGGCCTCGTTGATGGTCAAAATGCCATTCGCCATATAGCCGGTCAGGATCGTCTCCTGCACCGCCGGATCGAGCTCAGGATCAGACTGCCAGGCAAATTCAAGATCGGGTCCATCGAACTCGCTTGCGATGAGATCGTCGATCAATCCTTTCACCCCACCGAGCACCGGCAAAAGGCCTTCTTCTTCCGAATGCTCCTTTTGCGTTTCGGCCGTCGCGCGGTTCACTTGCTGCACCAGACCTTGCGGCGAGATCGAAAAGGCAAAGCAGATCACGCGCGCCAGCCATTCGTCGAATGGCCCCGTCAGCGACGGCTCCTTCGTCTGTAGAAAGGTTTTCGCGACGCCGCCCGGCACGAATTTCGCCTTGCGGCGGCGGCCGAGATCGCCGTCGAAATAGACGTCCCAATATTTCTGATAGGTCGCGATCTGATCCGGCGTCCAATTCTCCGGCACGCCGATGAGGCTATCTGGAATATTGCCTTCGGTGAAATAATCGAGCAGGAAAATCTGGCGGCGCAGCGCGATATTGACCGTCGTCACGATCTGCTCGACCGGGCCATATCCATAGACGCGATTGGTCCTGATGTTGCGCGGCCGATAGATGAGATCGGTCGTCGTATAATCGACGGCCGGATAGCCTTTCAGTATCTGCTGATAGGCGGCAGGATAGATCACCTGCCCGCCATCGCTATAAGGCTGCGGCGTGCGACCCCAATCGTCGATCACGGGCTTGATCGTCGCGCCATCAAGCGGCAGCAGCGCCTTCAGCCTTCCGCCGCGATCGCGCTGCATATAAAGCGCCGGCGCATCAATCACGAAGAGGTCTTCGAGGATCAGCCGCAGCCAATCGGTAAATCCGTGATGGCCGTCGGGGCGCCGGAAGAAGGATGTGATCGCATCGACGCGACCGGCATCGAGAACCTGATTGGCCTTCTTATCCCGTTTGCGAATGTGCCAGCAGAGCCGCGCGATCTGATCCTTGCGCGTCTCGATGACGAGGCGCAGAAGATCATAGCCGTCAGCCAAGCCACGCAGCATGTTGAACGAGATCGGCTCATAGGGCCGGGCGATGGTCGTAAGGTTGTAGCCGGCCGGATAATCCCATTGGCGGCCCGCGACCTCCGGCGGCGCCAATGGCTTCATCGGTTCGAGCGGGCCGAACCAATCGGCGCCCTGCCCTGACGAGCCATAGCTCACATAAAGATCGGTCGGCGAGAGCGTCCAGCTTCTCTGTCCGGCAGCACGTTCAGTCATTGATCAGATCTCACGAATGATTGTGGTCCTGCGCCTCGCGCCGGTAGAATTCGATGATGGCCGTGCCATCGTCATGGCCGAAGAGATGCGTCAAAGCCCAGATCGCAGCGTCCGCATGATCGGGGCTGCCTTGGCCGCCATAGCCCGCCGCCGAGAAGGCGCAAAGCTGATCTTCGAGCTTGTTAAAACGGCCCGCATGATGAACCTGTTTCCGCGCATAGCGCACCGAGATGGGCTCGGCACGCACCGCCTTGCCGCGGCTCGCGGTGACGAGATGCACCGGCACATTGGGATCTGCCGCATGGATCGTGGCGCGCACCATTTCGCCGCCGAAATTGGATTCGGCGACAATGCAATCGGCTCTATATTCATGATAGGCGACAACAGCGCGTATGCCCCAGGCGGCCGGCGCCTCGCGGCACGAGCGATCAGCCAGGATGTAACACTCACCGTTGGCCCCCCGCGCGGCGACTACGATGCCGATCTCGTCGGCGCCGAGATCGTCCTGGCCGGCGGCGCCCGACGGATCGAGCGCGACAACGACGGACACGCGTTGGTCTTCAGGAATATCCTCAATCGCACAGCGCGCGGCATCGATGATCTCATATGTCCATAACGCCGCATCGACATCGTCGACATAGATGCCTTCATAGAAGCGCTTGCGCTGCTTTTCCGGCAGATCGGCCAGGCTCGCCAGAAATGCCTTCGAGAGATTGGCGGCGTTGTCCGGCGGATTCAAAAAGGCGCGCTTATAATTGTCGGGATCGCTCAAGGGCCGGCGCGACACGGGTTCGCGCTTCTCGCCAAAGAGTATGTTGGTCCAATGCGTCTTGCCGACCGGGTTCAGATCGACGAAACCGCATTGATGCAAGCCGGGCACAACCTGCGCCAGACGCGTGAAGGCGATCAGCGCGGAGGAATAAGGAATCTGCGAGGCCTCGTTCAGAAACACCGTCGCATATTCGAGTCCTAGGATTTTTTCGACGCGCTCTTTGTCGTCGAGCCCGCCGATCCAGATGCGCGCGCCGTTCGACAGTTCGAAAAAGCCATCTTGGCGATGTTCCTTGATCGTGGTCTTTGGATAACAAAGCCGCATCACATTCGGCAAAGTGTCGAGCGCGATCGAGGCGCGAGCGGCATTGGCATGAAACCGCAAGATCGCATGGCGCGAATGCTTGGCTTTGAGGGCACGTGCCACAATAGCGCGTACGATGAGAAATGTTTTGCCCGATCGCGTTCCGCCGGCAAGGCAGGTGAAACGCTGCCCTCCTTCGAGAAGGACGCGCGCCGCATCCTGCGCGGCGCTGAAGAGAACCATGAATGTTCCTTGAAAGAGCGACACCGCGACAGCCGCATGCGTCAATGCGCAGGCTCTGGCGGCGTCGGCAACGACAAACTGTGTTTGGGAGAGCAACAGCGCGACAGGCACAGGTCGGGCGGTGCATGCGCGTATATAGGCCTCACAAATCGTTGCAGGTCAATCCGATTCGGGAGTGCGCTTTTTGACGTTTCCACATCCCGCCGTCGCGGCGAATGTGCTAACAGACGGCATGTTCGACACCATAAAAAAACACGCGCGCGCGGCTGGTATCGGAGTCCTCGCCTTCGCCACGCTCATTCAACCCGCCATGGCGGCGCAGACGATCGATGGGGCGCATCTGCCTTTATGGCTCGGCCTGCCCTTTCTCGGCATTCTTCTATCGATCGCTTTAGGGCCTTTGTTCGTCCGGCGTCTCTGGCACATTCATTATGGCAAGGCCTCGGCCTTCTGGGCCTTGCTCACGCTCGCCATGATGATTTCCGTCGAAGGCTGGTCTTCGACCGCCGCCGCCTTCGTCCATAATATGGTGCTCGACTATCTGCCCTTCATCCTTATGCTCTTCGCCTTGTTCACGACGGCCGGCGGTATCGCCATCAAAGGCACGTTGCCGGGAACGCCGCTGGTGAATACGGCGATCTTGGCGATTGGCGCGGGGCTCGCGAGCCTCATCGGGACGACGGGCGCGTCTTTGATTCTGATCCGGCCTTTGTTACGCGCCAATGAGCACCGGCACGCCAAGGCCCATATCGTGATCTTTTTTATTTTCCTCGTCTCGAACATCGGCGGCGTGCTCACGCCGCTTGGCGATCCGCCGCTGTTCTTAGGCTTTTTGCATGGCGTGGATTTCTTCTGGACCGCGCAGCACCTTTGGCGCGAGGCCCTGTTTGTGATCGGCGCTTTGCTGACTCTGTTTTTCGTGATCGACCGGCGCTTTTATGCAAGCGAGAGCGCAAGGCTCGAAACGCGCGCAGGAAAGGCCAAGCCACCCGAGCCATTGCGCATAAGCGGCCTTATCAATATCCCCTTGATCGCCATTGCCATCGCAGCCGTCGTCGCAAGCGGGCTGTGGCATCCCGGCCTGGCGCTCAATTGGATGGGAACGCGCATCGAAGCGCAGAACATCATGCGCGATAGCGTGATGATCGGTGTCGGTCTCGCCTCGTTCGCCTTAACCGGGACGGCGGAGCGCAAAGCCAATCGATTCGAATGGGAGCCGATCAAGGAAGTCGCCCAGCTTTTCGCCGGCATATTCACCTGCATCATCCCCGTGATGGCCATGCTGCAGGCCGGCGAACAAGGCCCCTTCGCGCCCGTCATCGCGCTCCTCACCCATGCCGACGGCACGCCGCGCAACGCGGTCTATTTATGGGGTACGGGGCTTTTGTCGTCGTTTCTCGACAATGCGCCGACCTATCTCGTCTTCTTCCAGCTCGCGGGCGACAGCAACCCGGCGCATTTGATGGGGCCGCTCGCTGAGACGCTTGCCGCCATTTCGCTCGGCGCCGTCTTCATGGGCGCGATGACCTATATCGGCAATGCGCCGAATTTCATGGTCTATGCGATCGCGCGGCGCCAGCGCGTCGATATGCCGAGCTTCTTCGGCTATCTTGCCTGGTCGGGGATGGTGCTGATCCCGCTGTTTGTTGCGATAACGTTTTTGTTCATCAGGTGATGCCAGACAATAGGGATTGCTCAGATCGAACCCTGCCCTATTTGACGGTTTTGTCGGATTTGCCCTATTTTATGGGGATACTCAGGGAGAGTGATGATGCCGGCTCCTGCAAAAGCCTCCAACACGTCATCCAAGGTTCCCTTTGTGGAACTCGAAATCGTAAGAGCGACCACCGAAATCCGTGGCGAGCGCGGAATCGTGCCCGCAGGCGCAACGGGAACAGTGTTGATGGTCCATGCCGGTGGAACGGCCTATGAGATCGAATTCGACGAACCGACACATGCCATTCTTTGCGCGCGCCGGGAAGAATTAGAGCCTGCGTGAACACCTTCTGTATCGTCTCCGAACGAAAAGTCAGAGACTATCTCCTCAATCTGGATCATCCAAAAGGCCGCGCAAAAGCGGTCTTTTTCTTGTCGCTCGGCTTCAACAGAGACAAATGGGCGGTCTTGGCCAGCGCGCTGGAAACACACTTTATTACTGCCGTGCCCCGCGAACGGGAGAGCGAGGAGTATGGGGTGAGATTGGAATGCTTGGCTCCGTTGCAAACACCGAGCGGAAGAACGCCAATGGTCCTCTCTGCATGGATTCTACGTCCAGGTTCAAAGGTGCCGGAGTTTTTGTCAACTTACCCGAGCTAGTCCGATGGAGGGGCATCCGCGCGTTAAAACACCGGCACCCCGCGCCCGTTGAGCAGTGCCGCCAGATGCTCCAGCGCCTTGGCGCGCTTGCGATAGAATGTGTGCGGCGCCCAATGGCGTTCCTTGCAGAGAGCGTTCATCGAGCGATGTCGCGCGGCCCGCAAAGCCCAAAGGCTTGCAACGAGCGCCATGCCGGGATCGGCATCGCGCAAGTCGCGTAGCCACTCCAGCGCGACATCCATGTCCTTGATCTCGGCGCCGGTCGGACGCAGCAGACGTTCGTTCTGACGCTCCGCCCGCTCCCGTCTCTCGTCCTCCGGCAATTCGGCCTGCGCCAATTGATCGGCCCATTCGATCGCATGGCGCACCCAATGGCCGCCGGGCTCGCGCGGTCCGCGCACGCGCGGCAGGCGGTCGAGCGTGCGGAACGCTTTTACGAGCCTCTCGCCGACATGCTCCGGCGTCCATCGCAAAGACAGCGGCTCCGCCTGCGAAATATAAAATCCCTCGAACCCTTCGGGCTTGGCGTCTTCCATGTCAGGCTCCATCATCCAGAATATTATCGAGGAGCGTTTGATCCTCGGCCGCGACGACAAGCAGCAAACGGATCAAGGCCTCGCGCGTCAGGCCGCGTTTCGCCGCGGCGGCGTCATAAAGCTCCACCGCCTCGGGCGGCAGGCGCAAAGGCGAGACAGGTACGGCCCGGAAGGCTAGGCCGAAGCGCTGCGCCTGCCGATGCACATTGTTCGGCGTCGAGACGATCAGAGGGTCCTCGGCGACGCGTTTGGCCTCCCAACCGAGGCCGATCAGAAAGCCGAGGCGGGCGATGCGCTCGGCCGTCCAGCGGGTTTTGGGGATGAGCTCTTCTGTGTGCATGATATGTTCTTAGGTATAATTACCGCGTTAGTCAACGGTTATTTTACCGGATGCACAGGCTTCAGACTTCGGTCATTCTACCGAGTATGGATCTCGAAGATGTGCTCGCCCGGATCGAACAAAGGCTCGCGGCGCTGGGTCTATCGGCCCACGGCGCGTCGCTCGCGGCCCGCAAGCCGGACGCGATCCGCAATTTAAAACGGGCAGTTAAGAGCGGCGATCGGCGCGGGATCACGACCGAGACGCTGAGCGCCCTAGCGCCGGTGCTACAAACAACAGCCGCTTGGCTTCTGGGCGGAACCGGTGAAGCTGACCCAAATACCCATGTCCGCGTGGTCGGACGTATCGGCGCCGGTGCGGAGATTTTACCGGAAGTGGAACAGATCCCGCCGGAAGGCCTGTTCGAAGTCGAAGTGCCCTTCCCGATTCCCGAAACTTCGATCGCCTTCGAGGTCGAGGGCGACAGCATGTGGCCGCGCTACGATCCGGGCGACATTATTCTGTGCTGGCGGGAAGGCACTGACGCTGAAGAGGTGATCGGCTGGGAGGCAGCGGTCAGGACCGCCGACGGCAAGCGTTATCTGAAACGCATCCGGCGGGGCGCCGTCCCGGGAACCTTCGATCTCGAAAGCCATAATGCCGCGCCAATCCGTGGCGTGCTGCTCGAATGGGCGGCGCAGATCCAAGCGGTCGTACGCGCCGGACAATGGCGCCGCTTCACGCCCGGCCAAAGGAACAAGAAAGCGCTTCCGCCCGACGCGTGAGCCATGACTGCAATGGGAAAAAATGCGCGTGACTCGAGGCGAGATGCCGGAATGCGGGGCTTCTCCGTCTGACTTCGCCGCGAGGCTTAGATCACGTGATATGCCCGTTCCTCAAGACCTATGGAGGCGCGGTCTCGAGTCGAAAAGCGTGCGTCGCTTTTCCAGGTGCGTTATACGAGCCTTGTCCAAAGACGCGGCCGCTTTTGTTAGGCGTCTTGATCTTTTTTGCGCAGCCGCACCACGACGTCCACTTTGACGATTTCATAGCCTTCGGGGGCTTCGAAATTGTCGGCGAACCTCATGCCTTGGACAACGATGTCTTCGATATCGCCGGTCTCTTCAAAGAAGAAATGGCAATGATCGCTGGTGTTCGTATCGAAGATCGTCTTCGTCCCTTCGATCGCCAGACCGCGGACCAGGCCGACCTGAGCGAAAAGATTGAGGACATTATAGACGGTCGCCAATGAAGCGGACATTCTGACTGCTTGCGCTTCGGCAGCCAGAGCATCGGCCGTGACATGCCGGTCGCCCTTGCTGAAAAGCAGTTTGGCCAAGCCGAGACGCTGACGCGTCGCGCGCAGGCCGTAGCGCTCTAACAGCGTACGGCCCTCTTGAGTCGAGGGCGGCATTTGCTGCCCATCGAGAGATTCTTGCTCAACTCTGTACATGATAGCCCCGCTGTTCCCGTTGCGGACAAAGAAGATTAAAGCAAGTTTGATACCGGATGCTATATATTTCTGAGATTTAGAATTATTCCACGATGCAAGAGAGACTTCGAAACAGATCGGCTGGACCGGCATCATCGTGCGCTATGGGAAGTCCCAAGCGGCGAAAGGGACACGCCATATCAGCCATGGTCTGGCTGTCGGAAAATCAACGGACAGCAAGCGCAAGCCAACAAAAAACGGCGCCATCCGAAGATGCCGCCGTTCGTTTCCAACAGCTCGGCCTCTACTTCAGCCGGGCAAGCTATATAAACTAGCCGAATTTAAACAGCACGCCAAAACCGCCGCGCGGATAGTTCCAGGTGATCTCGCCATAGGGCTCAGCCACGACCCGGCAGGTGCCGCATTCGACGCAACCGTCCGTCGTGATCTCGACCTGCCCCGAATCGCTCTTCGCGTAGCAGCCCGCGGGGCAGATGCGCGTCAGGGCGAGCAGGCGCGGCGACGGCACCTCATGCGGAGTCACCGTGATATGGGGACGGCCGGCATCGACCAGATAGCGATTTTGGAAAAGCTTGTCCTCGACACGGACCGCGGGTTCCTCGCTCATGCCTTGCTCCCACCTCGCTTAAGGTTCCGCGGGCTTGTCCCGCAAAAGTGAATTACCGCCATGCACGAGCCATGCCGAGAACATCCCCCAGCAGGCCCTTCACCCGACGCGTCGTAAAGAAGGATTTGACGATGGCGTTTTCCTTGGACTTCTTGTCCACGCCGTCGACGCGGAAATAGGTCTGCGCCGCGTTCGACAAAAGCCGCGGATAGGTCGTGAACAGATGCTTGTTCTCGAGCGTGCGCGGCAGGTTCTTATATTTCTTGAGATCCTTCATGACGAAAGAATCGTCGAGCCGCGCCTTGTACATGGAGAGGTTGCCCGCCGTCATCGGCTGACCATGGCTCTTCAGATCGAAGATGGTTTCGGCCGCGATCCGGCCCGTGGTCATGGCCAAGTTCGAGCCTTCGCGATGCACGGCATTCACGAACTGGCCGGCATCGCCCACGATCACCCAGCCATTGCCGAACAGTTGCGGAATGGCCTTGTAGCCGCCCTCGGGGATCATATGGGCCGCATATTCCTTGACCTCGGAGCCAGCGAGCAGCGGCTTCACAGCAGGATGGTTCTTGAAGGCTTCGAGCAAGCCATAAGGCGTCTGGGATGTTTCGGTGAAATCCGAAATCAGGCAGCCGATGCCGATCGAGAGGCATTCCTTATTGGTATAGATGAAGCCGGTTCCGGTCATGCCTTTGGTGATCGTGCCGGCCGTCTCGATGACGACCCCTTCGTCGTCTTGCAGGTTGAACCGCGCCGCGATCGTCTCGGACGGCATGAAGTGCATTTCCTTCACCGCGAGCGCGACCGTGTCGGGCTTCGGGATCGAGCGCAGTCCGGCGCGCGTGCCGACGAGGCCGCTGACGCCTTCGGCGAGCACAACGACATCGGCGTAGATGATGCTGTCGTCGCGGTCGGTGCGCACGCCGATCACGGCGTCATGCGCGTCGCGCACCAGTTCGGTGACCGTGGTTTCGCAAATCACAAGCGCACCGGCGGCCACGACCTTTTTCGAAAACCATTTGTCGAAAGGCGCGCGGATGATCGTGTAGCGGTTTGGCTTTTCTTCGTTGAAATCTTCCGAACGATAATGCGCGCCGCAATAAGAGCGGTCGTCCATCATCCAGATGCGCTGTTCGATGATATGGCGTTCGAGCGGCGCATCCTCGCGAAAATCCGGAATGAGCTTTTCGAGCGCATCGGAATAGAGAATGGCACCCTGCACATTCTTCGAACCCGGATATTCACCGCGTTCGAGCTGCAAAACCTTGAGGCCACGGGTCGCGAGCGTATAGGCGCAGGCATTGCCCGAAGGACCTGCCCCGACGACGATGACGTCGAATTTTTCTTCTGCCATTGGGGCCTCCTATTCAGCCGCGGAACGCGTCGCCGCGAGCGCAAGACGCTTGCGGAAGGTTTCCGTCAGCGCAGGCAAGACCTTCGTCGCATCGGCAACGATGCCGACGTGGGCGAAGTCGAAGATCGGTGCGTTCTTATCGGTGTTGATCGCAACGATCAGATCCGCGCCTTCGACACCGACACGATGTTGAATGGCCCCCGAAATACCCGCCGCGATATAGAGGCGCGGCCTAATCGTCTTGCCCGTCTGACCGATCTGCCGGTCGGTCGGGATCCAGCCCTTTTGAACGAGCGGCCGCGAGCCGCCCCATTCCGCACCAAGCACGCCCGCGAGATCGCGCACGAGCTGGTAATTATCGGCATTCTGCATGCCGAGGCCGCCGGAGACGACGATATCGGCATAGGCGAGATTGGACTTGTTGGTCGTGCCGTCCGGCAGGAAGGCCAGGATCTTGGTGATGATGTCTTCTTCGGGCAGCGACACGTCATGGCGGATCACGCGGCCGGTGCGGCCAGGCGTCAGCAACGGCACCGAGGCGACGCGCGGCCGCATGGTCGCCATCTGCGGCCGGTAGTTCAGCGTGAAGATCGTGCAGAGCAGCGAACCGCCGAAGGTCGGCCGGGTCGCGGCGAGCGAGCCCTCGGCATCGACATCGAGCTCGGTGCAATCGGCCGTGAGACCGGTGAGCAAAGTCGTCGCAACAGAGCCCGCGAGATCGCGGCCGAGATTGGTCGCGCCGAGCAACAGGGTTTCCGGCTGATATTTATTGACGAGCTCCGTCATCACCTTGGTGTAGGGCTCGTTGCGATAATCGGAGAGCGACGGATGTTCGACCACATAGCAGACGTCGCCGCCATAGCCGAAGCAATCGGCGACAGCGCCGTCCGTCGTGCCGGGTGCGCCGAGAACGACACCGCAGAGATCGACTTTGAGCTTGTCGGCAAGCTTGCGGCCCTCGCCCATCAGCTCCCAGGATACGGGATGAACCACGCCGCGCTCGAGTTCGAGCATCACCCAAATATGCTTATAGGCCTTGAGGTGCTCCGGCAGCTCTTTCTTCGTGTTCGCACGGCTGTTACCGGCTGCGGGCGCTTTAGGCTTTTCAACCATTTTAACCAATTCCCTCGTTCGCGTTCAGTAGCCGGGAGCCATTTTGACCATGTCTTGTTCCAAGGCAGGCTGCCTCTTGTAGACTTCGCCGAGCAGAGCATCGCAAATATCCTCATAGGACTTATCGGCGACCTCGATCTGAAATGCTTTTTCCGCGCGCGCCGGGGGCGCGAAGACTTTTTTGACGATCGTCGGCGAGCCCTTCAAACCGCAGAGCGCGAGATTGGTGATGCCGGCGTCGGCGGCGCTCCAGGTGATGATGCCGGCACGCGCGGCACGCAGCGCGTCGGCCATGGTCCCGCGCCGCATTTCATTGGTGCCTTCGAGCATCGTGACGAGGCAGGGCAGCTTGGTCTTCAGCACTTGAATGCCGCCTTCGGCGCGGCGGTGGACCGTGATCTCTTTCTTGTCGAAATCGAAGTCTTCGATCTTCTGCACATAAGTGAGCTGCAGGAGGTTCAAGCGCTTGGCTATGCCAGGCCCCACCTGCGCCGTGTCGCCGTCGATCGTCTGCTTGCCGCAGAAGATGATGTCGGGGGCGCCCCAAGTAGCCGAAACCTTCTCGATGAGCTGGCCGAGAGCATAGGAGGTCGCGAGCGTATCGGAGCCGGCGAAGAAGCGATCGGTGAGAAGCACCGCGCGATCCGCTCCGAAGGTCAGGCATTTGCGCAGCGCCTGATCGGCCATGGGCGGTCCCATCGTGACGACGGTGACCTCGCCGCCATGCTTGTCGCGCAGCCGCAGAGCCTCTTCGAGAGAAAACAAATCGTAGGGGTTGATGATCGTCGGCACGCCCTGCCGCATGATCGTGTTCGTCACGGGATGAACACGGATCTGCCCCGAGTCCGGAACCTGTTTGACGCATACCACGATATGCATGTGAGCACCCTTCTTTAACCTACGAAAAGCAAATTCTAGGCCAGCGCGTGGATCACTCCACCGCTCCGGCTTGATTGGATTGATTCTTAAAGCGAAACGTTAAGGCCGCGCCATGATCCGCCTCAATGCCGGATCTATTTCAAGAGATCCGAGAAAGGCACGATCGGCGGCGGCGCAACGGTCTTTTCCTGCACCGCTTCCTTCAAGACCTTGAAGACGCGTTCCTTCATCGGATCGGATTTCTGGAAATCCTCATAGGCCTTTTCGAGCGTCGCGCGGCAGCGGGCCTTGACCTCGTCATCGTTCGCGCCTTCGAAATCTTCCCCGGCCAGATATTGCCCCATGCGCTTCATGATGTGCATGCGCACGACGTTCACTTTGGTTTCGTCATAAGGAACGTCCAAGGCTTTGAAGAACTCTTCGGCAGAAGAAAGCGTCTGCAAGTTTTTCAGAAAACCACTCATGACTTCAAATCCTCAATAGATAGTCCCGTCTCTCGGATCGAGACAGCGGAGGTCAAACGGACATGGCCGTTGAACTCGCCTTGAAAATGCGCCAGCCGCGCCTCGAGAAACTCGATGCGATCCAGAAGCGAGCTTATCGCTTCGCCGACTGGATCAGGCATCAGATGATGCTCGAGATCGATCCGCCCGCGGGCCAACCGGCGCCGTTCATGCGCATCGCGAACGATCCGTCCCGGAATTCCGACGACGGTCACGCCCGGCGGAACATCCGAAATGACGACGGAATTCGCGCCGACCCTTGCACCTGCTCCGACAGTGATCGGCCCAAGAATCTTGGCACCGCATCCGACGAGCACGCCATCTTCAAGAGTTGGATGCCGCTTGCCTGGCTTCCATGACGTCCCACCCAGCGTTACGCCATGATAAAGCGTCACGTCATCTCCGATGACGGCTGTTTCCCCTATCACGACAGAAGCACCATGATCAATAAAGAAACGATGACCGATGGTCGCGCCGGGATGGATGTCGACGTTCGAAACAAAGCGCCCGAACCAGGACAGGAAGCGTGCCGGAAACCGTAAGTTCCGCAGCCAGAGCCGGTTCGCCATCCGAAACCAGATGATCGCATGCACGCCCGGATAGGTGAGCAGTGTCTCGATATTGTTGCGTGCGGCCGGATCGCGGGCTCGGACGCAATGCAGATCTTCGCTCAGAAGGCTCCACAGCGATTGCGGCGGATTTTTCTCCGAGACCAGATCCGCCGTGGCCGCGTCGCTCATCTCGGCCATTTCTAATTCGCCAAAATCTGGAGCCCGCGCTGACGCGGACCAAACCCTTGCGCACCCATTTCCTCATAGAAGGTCATCAGCATGCTCGCAGGCACGGCAGCCTTGGTACGCTCTGCATAAGCGCGGACCAGCGCGAGAATGGCCTTGGCTTCGTCGGATTGAACATCGATGCCCAGTTCTTTGAATGCGTTTACGACAGCGCCAAGGCCCGAATGCTTGCCGAGCACCAGCCGGTGGCTGCGCCCGAGCACGGCCGGATCAAGCGCCTCATAGCATTTGCGATCCTTCAGCAGGCCATCGACATGAATGCCCGATTCATGCGTGAAGACGGCATCGCCGACAATGGCTTTGGCCTCCGGAATCGCGCGGCCCGCCGCCTTCATCACGACCTGCGCGACGGCCGAGAGCGAGCGCAGATCAATGCCCGTCTCAAGCCCATAGAGTGAGGAGACGGCGACTGCCACTTCCTCTAGCGGCGCGTTGCCGGCCCGCTCGCCGAGCCCGACGACCGTCACGCTCGCGTGGCTCGCGCCGGCGCGCAAAGCAGCGAGCGTATTAGCCGTCGCAAGGCCGAGATCGTCATGCGCATGGATCTCGATTTCGAGATCGCTGTGGCGGCGCAAATGCTCCACCATCGCGTAAGTCGCAAAGGGATCGAGCACGCCGAGCGTATCTGCGAAGCGGAAGCGTCTTGCGCCCGCGCGCGCCGCGGCGTCGAGCACTTCGGCGAGAAAACTCGGATCCGCGCGAGACGCGTCTTCGCCGCCGACCGCCACTTCGAGCCCGCGATCGCGCGCGTAAGGCACGACATTTTCGATCAGCGCCAAAGCATGCGCGCGGCCGGCGCCGAACTTGGCTTTCAATTGGATGTCTGAGACCGGCACGGAGGCATTGACCATTCGCACGCCCGTCGCAACAGCGGCGTCGATATCGGCGCGCAGCATGCGGCACCAGGCGATGGGCGTGAGTGCCAGGCCCTGGCGGACGATGGCATTGATGGCGGCGATTTCTTCCGCGCCCATGGCCGGCGTTCCGGCCTCGATCTCGGGCACGCCAGCGACCGCCAAAGCCTCCGCGATCGCAACTTTTTCATCGATGGTGAAAGCGACGCCCGGGGCCTGTTCGCCATCGCGCAACGTCGTGTCATTGAGAAAAACCGGCGCCCGAAAACCCGACTGCGCCGATAGATTTCCGCTGTTCATTTAACGAACGCTCCGCTGTTTCACAGGATCGCTTCATGCGGGCTTTCCGCATGAAGCTCTATCTGGCCGCCGATCGTCTCTCAATCAATGCGACACTCTGCCGAAAAGCGCGTCGAACGAGGCTGGCCTATTTGAGCTTCAACGGAATGGGCGCCTGAGGCGTCGTGATCGGGATCAGGCGGATCATGCGGCCGGTCGCTTCGACCAGCTTGGCTTGCACGCCATTCAGGGTCATGTTGGACAATTGGCAGCCGGAACAGGCGCCGACCATTTTCACATAGACCTTATCGCCCTGCACATCGATGAGCTCGCAATCGCCGCCATCGCGCTTCAGGTTCGGACGGATGGCGTCGAGCGCATCGGAGATGACTTTGCGATGCGCCGCCGCCGCCGGGCTCTCCTCGGCCGCTTTCGGAGGCGGCGCAGCGACAGGCGCCCCAACATCATCGACGACCTTGGGTTGAGCGTTTTGAGCCGTATCCAACATCATGGCTCCTTAGCTGAACGACTTGCCGCAAGAGCAGCTGCTCTGCGCATTCGGGTTTTCAAACACGAAGCCTGCACCTTCGAGGCTTTCGACGAAGTCGATCTGCATGCCGGCCAGGAGAACCTGCGAAGCGGAGTCGACGAACACCCGGACGTCGTCGCCGGCGTCGATCACCTCGTCGCCCTCATGCACCTGCGAGTCGAGACCGATCGCATATTTGTAGCCCGCGCACCCGCCCGTCTCGGCCTTGACGCGGAAGCCTGCGCCTTCTTTGCCGGATCTTTCGAGCGCGGATTTAACCGCGTGCAAGGCGCTATCGGTCAGGGAAATCATCAGGAACCTCCGTCACGGAAACTTAACACCACTGGTAGCAAACCGTATGCCAGTGGTAAGTTATTGTTTTAAGGTGATTATTCTATGTCACGCGGACGTGTCGCAATCACGACATGCGTCGCAACGCCGACAGGAAGGATGGAGGCACAAAGGCTTTCGAGTCAAGGCCATGCCTGCGCTGCGACAGTGCGGCGGCAGGAAAAGCCTGCGAATAGACGCGTCTGACGTAAAACCGCAACGTAGCTGGGCACGGAATTTGGTAATTTCTTTGCAGCTCGCCTCAAAAGCCGGTGCAAATTTTTTGAATATTTAAAATAGAATAAAGAAAGGCTTCACGACTTCATTGATTGGAAGGCGAAGCCGCCATTTTATTGTCGTAAACCTTGCGAAGCCGCTTGTGTCTTTCGCAGGGCGAATAAGGCGAGGTTTGAAGCAAAGAGCCATATTTTTAAGCAGAATCGTGATCGGCTTGTCTCCAAGGACAGCCAACGCCCCTCAGTGCCGCTCGGCCTTGCTCCGCCGCGGACGCAGAAAAGCGACCTTATTCGCCGGCACTCGCGCCGCTTGCTTTTTTGGCAGCTTTTCGATCGCCCCGTAAAGCCGCTCGCGGCGGCCGATTTCGGCGGCTATATCGTCGGGCGTGACGTTGCATTCCGCCCAAATGACACAGAGGTGATAAAGTAGGTCGACACTTTCGAGCACAACATGCTCATCGTGTTTTTGCACGGCCTCGAGACCGACTTCCACGGCCTCTTCGGCTAGCTTCTTCGCCATCTTGGCGACGCCATTCGAAAAGAGCTTCGACGTGCGCGAGGAAGCCGGATCGCGATCGCGGGCTTCGAGGACGGACGCGTAAAGTTTTGCTAGCGAATCGGCCATGAACTCAATCTATAGCATCCGGGCGCGAAAGAACTGTCTAATTTAGAACAGTTCTTCTTGAGTAAAGAAGGCGCGTACCAGCACTGAAACGAATATGGCCGGGCGATACCCGGCCATTCCGATTTCGCCAAGGTTGTGGGAGGTCTCAGACCGGGCGGTTCTCGTTCGGATTACGGACCGGACCCATACGCTTCAAGCCTTCCTCATAGGTGATGACTTCCCAATCGGAATCGAATTTGAGCGCTTCTTCGATGATGTAATCCATCTTGCCGCCCGTATTGAGCTTCTTGATGTCGTTCTTGTCGATGAACAACAGCTCCAGAAACTCGTTATAGGCAGTCGCTTCGCCGATCGCCAGGCAATAGAACATCACGTCGCCCATATAGATGCGATACTTAGCCAGGAGATCCTGATTATTCGAATAGATGAAGTATTTGTTCCCCGGTTTGAAGAGCTCGCCGAAGACTTCCATGATCGTCCCGAGATATTCGAAGGACAAAAGATAGCACATGAAGGTTTCAAGCTGCTGTTCTCCCTCCCGCGCGGAGGTGAAGACCTGCCAGACCGACAATTCCGGCGGGCGCTTCTCGTCGGCCATCGACTGCTGGAATTTGAGCGCGATTTCGCCGCGAAAGCCAAAACGGCCGGGGCTGATCTCTTCCTTGATGATCGCGTGGGTGAGGCGGCTTTCGGCCTCAAGGCGCGCGAGGGCTGTCTTATCTATGGTTAGCGTCATGAGGATTCCCATCGTCATTGCGGACCCAGTCCGCCAATTTAAAGAATGATTGGTGCAATTGCGCCCGCAGAGACGCATCCTCGACGACTTCTTCGAGGGCGCCGCTCATGCAGAGCATCCAGGCATCTCGTTCGGCCTCGCCGATACGGAAGGGCATATGCCGCATCCGCAAACGCGGATGGCCGCGCTCCTGCGAATAGAGCGCGGGACCGCCCATCCATTCGCCGAGATAGTTTTTGAGAACTTTCTTTACCGAAGAGAGATCGTCGGCATGCATGGCACGGATCGCGCGCGCTTCGGGCAAAGTGTCCATGCGAAGATAAAAGGCATCGACAAGAGCGTCTATGGCCGCTTGTCCACCTATCCTGACGAAGGGAGTTGTCGTCGGCGTTACAGAAATATTCACAGGCTTACAGCCATTTTTGAGGCGGGCTCCAACCGGGGAATGTCGAAGCCCGCTCTAACTAAACCCCAACTCACGCAAGCGCCGCTTCTTTTTGCTGCACGAACTCGGCAACGAAGTCGGCCAACGGCATGTCGATACGTTCGATATTATATCGCTTGAAAAACTTCAATTCGTTCTTTGTCGGCTCTTCGGGAAGCACCGCCCAATGCTTTTCGGAGGAGCGCTTCATGATCTGGAACGCGAAGATACGCTCGACCTGACTCGAGAAACGGCAGCCGAGGAACAGGAAATTGCGGCCCGTCCGGATTTCCATCACCTTTTCCGGGATCGGCGTCTGAATGTCGATTTCGGTCAGAACCTCGACATAATCCGAATCGGAGACGAGGAAATTGCTTCCAGGCGTCACGCAGCCCCAGGGATAATAAAGTACCGATTCCCAGGCCTCGGCCGTCGCCAGTTCGGCTTCCTTATCGATGAGGCTATTGTCGGCATTGAAATATTGCACCCAGGTCGCAAGGTGCTCGGCATGGCTGACGCCCTGCACGTGACCCCATTTATTGGTGCGCGAGGCCTGCATCGCCTGGAGCATCAGATTGTCGTACCAGGCGTAGACGACGAGCGGGATCTTCTCCTGCGCCGCGAGATAGGTGTGCAACGCGGTCGGCGGGACTTGCGCCTTGAACGCATCGGTCATGACCGAGCTGATCGTTTTCCGGTGCTTGAAGTTCTCGATATATTGCGCGGCGGCCGACAGATTCTTGCGGATCTTATGTGGCACGGTCGCCTTGGCGGTGAGCTTCGCGACCAGCGGATCAGGGCCCGCGGGCAGCGGCAGATTATCCCCGGCCAAAGCCAGGGTTCCCGGCCCGAGATAGGGGATAAGGCGACCCTCGTTGAGGGTCGCCCTGATGGCAGCGAGGGCTTCGGTGCTCATGCGTCAGCCTTTACATCCGGTGCCATCGTCTTGAAGCGTGCAAGTTCGTCATGCGACATGTAGAAGGCCGCACGGCCGCCCGACAGAGAATGGATCGGGACGCGATGCGAGAGATAATCGTACCATTCCTGAGCACCGACACCTTCAGGCGCTTCACCACAGAAGGTGCAGAGACCTTTCGGGTCATAGCGGACTTGGAGAACGACTTCAGCGATAGGCATGCGACATATCCTTTCTCTTCTAGACTAATTGCAGCGGCATTTCTCAGCCGGAAAGTGCACCAAGCAACTCGATCTTGGCATCCTCTGTGCCAAGGGTGGCAAGACAGGCGAAGCGCGACTTGGTCGCAACGCCGATCATGTTTTCAAGGCGCTCGTTTTCTTCCTTGGACATTTTGACCATGCCCTTCTTACCTTCGAGAAGGA
>JAATEW010000388.1 GCA_015655535.1 Hyphomicrobiales bacterium
GCAGCTCGGCGACGTACTCTCCGATCTGCAAATGCTGCTCCTGCGCCTCGTCGGCGAGAAAGTGACGCTTGATCTGCGCTATGGCCGCGATCTCTGGCTCGTCAAAGCCGATCTCAATCAGTTCGAGCAGGTGATCGTCAATCTCATCGTCAATGCGAGAGACGCCATGCCGGGCGGCGGCACCATCGTCTTGCGCACGCGCAATATTGCGCCGGAGGATTGCGCGCTCTTCAACGAGAAGTCGCTGGTGCCCGCCGATTATGTCGCGGTCGATGTCGAAGATAATGGCCAGGGCATTCCACCCGACGTGAAGGACAAGATCTTCGAGCCCTTCTTCACCACCAAGGAAGTCGGCAAAGGCACGGGCCTTGGGCTTGCCATGGTCTATGGCATCGTCAAGCAGACCGGCGGCTATGTGTTTTGCGATTCGACGGTCGGCGAAGGCACGACCTTCCATATTCTTCTGCCGCGCCATATCCCCGACGAGAACGAGGAGCCGGTCAAGAAGGAGGTCGCGAAGGCGCCATCTGCCGATCTCACCGGTCATGGCACCATTCTGCTTGTCGAGGACGAGGAGGCCGTGCGCGCCTTCGGCGCCCGGGCGCTGACCGCGCGGGGCTATACGGTGATCGAAGCTGCGACCGGCATGGATGCCTTGGAGATTGTCGACAAGGATCCAACCGCGATCGATCTTATCGTCTCAGACGTCGTCATGCCGGAAATGGACGGGCCGACCATGCTCGGCGAATTGCGCAAGCGCGGTGTTACCGCGAAAGTGATTTTTGTCTCAGGCTATGCCGAGGACGCTTTTGCGAAAAACCTGCCGGAGGGCGAAGCCTTCGGTTTCCTGCCGAAGCCCTTCTCGCTGAAACAGCTCATCGAAGCTGTGAAGGAGCATAAGGGGTGAGGCCGCAGCTATCGCTTCGCTCTCGCGTCTACCACTCTGAACGTCGCTTCGATCGAAGTATATTTCGCCGAAATAATTTGAATCCGAGAGTCTTCTTCGGTAATATTCTCGTGATTTAGAACGCAAAAAATTATCGTTACGCTACCATTGTGAGATAATCATTTCCTGGCTTGAATGAATAAATTTCTACCAAAAGACAGTTGCCCGTCACATGTCATCCCCTATTGAAGCGTTTGATATTCATGCTGCGATGCTCCGTCATTCGGAGCGCGACATAAGGGCCTTTTTGGCAGCCCTCGCAACAAGACTTGAGACGGCTTTGCCCGGGCGTGTGAGAGTCGATCGCAAGCGCGACGGACTTTTCTCCAGCACGCGTCACGTATCGCGCATAAGGGTCGATCATCCCGATGCGATTTTCACACTGACTTTCGATAAGGCAGGGCTCACCGCGACGCGCGCCAAGCAGGTTCACGGTGTCATTATCAGCACGGCGGCAGTGTCGGTGCCGCAATGGCTTTCCGAACTCAATGACATGGTCGCGACAATCGCCGATCAAAGCGCCGTCGCGGGAGATGTGCTGCATGGCTTCCTCTGACCTATCAGAGTTCGCCGAGGCTCGCGCTGCCAAATGGGAAGCTGCGCTCTTGCAAAACCGCGTGCCGGATTTCGTCTTGCAACGGCTGGACAAGGCGAAGCATGGAACGGCCCCTTGGCTTTCGACGATGACGCCAGCCGAATTGCTGCTCTTGAAAACGCACCGCATCAGACCTTTGGCTGCCGTCTCTGGGACGTGCTGGTACCATTACGGATATAGCTGGACCGAGGGACATGCCGAAGGCTGGGCGACGGCGCTTGCACGCATCCGCGCCGAAGCCGTCGCTTGCGGGGCCAATGCGGTCGTCGATGTCCGGATGCGCACGATCGCTAAGGGCTCTCGCAGCAGCATGGATTTCACCCTGCTCGGAACTGCCGTACGCTTCGATAATCTGCCGGCCAGCCCCGAGCCCATTGTTGCCACTGTGCCGGCACTTGAATTCATCCGGCTCTTGGAGACGGGCATTGTGCCGACCGGTCTCGCCGTCGGGGCGCGTTACGAATGGCTGCAGCAGTCGCAATGGGGGCCTAGTCTCGCGACCGGCGGCATGAGCGGCTACAACACGCCTTTGACCGAACTCACCAATTTTTGGGAGAGTATAAGACGTGCCGCGCATGCCGAATTGCGCCGTGCCGCCGCCAAACAAGGAAATGGCGTGCTGGCCGATTTGCATTTCGGTCAATTGCTGCGCCCAGAGACAGACGACAAGCAGCCCGCGCGGTATCTCGGCCACCATATCGTGATTGGCACGGTCGTCGATACGCCCCGTGCCGCGCCGGTGCCGCATGACGTCCGGGCTGTGGTGGACATGCGCGATACCTTGTCGCCGCTCCACATCAAGGCTGCTAGCCGCCATGCCGATTATAGTGACGAACACGAAGGTGGCATCTAATGTCCGCGCAAGACGATATTCCGCAGCACGCGCTGGAAAGATTGAAGGGGCTTCGCGGTGCGGGCAATCCAGACGGGGTGTTCACGTCCGACTTTTCGGTGAATGAATTTCTCCTGGTTCGCAAGGCGGGGTTCGAGCCCATCGGCCTTTGTGTCGGCTCATGCATCTATCAAGTCGGCATTCAGTTCAGCCAGTGGAGCAAAAATCAGGAGCTGACGAGGCTTTCCCAAGCCATGTACGACGCTCGCGAACTCGCCATGAACCGTATGCGGACTGAGGCCCAGGACATGGGCGCCGACGGAATTGTCGGCGTTCGCCTTGAAGTCAAACGGCTGGAATGGGATCGTCGCGTGCTCGAGTTCGTGGCGATCGGCACGGGCATCGTGCATGCTCAAAGTCATCCCGGCTTTAAAGGACAAGGTGGCAAGCCTTTTACGTCCGACCTTTCCGGCCAAGATTTCTGGACCTTGCTTCATGCGGGCTACCGCCCGATCGAGTTGGTTATGGGCAGTTGTGTTTATCACGTTGCTCATCGTGGACTATGGAGCGCGCTTGCAAATTCGATCCGAAACGTCGAACTGACCAATTTTTCGCAGGCGCTTTATGATGCGCGCGAAATTGCCATGGAACGCATGCAAGACGAAGCACATCGCGCCGGCGCCGAAAGTGTCGTGGGTGTTGACCTTCACGAAGGCAGCCATGGATGGGGCGGCCATATAATTGAATTTTTCGCAGTCGGCACAGCGGTGAAGCCGATCTCCGCCGAAATCGACCCTTCGACCATTCCAGATCCGATGCTTGTCTTGTCCGTCAACACCTGAATTAGAGCCCATCTGCAAATCTTTCGGAGCCAAGCCATGTCGATCCTGAGCCGCATTGCCGACCTCTTCACCGCCAAGACACATAAACTCTTGAATGCGCTTGAAGACCCGAACGACACGCTCGATCTTTCCTATGAGAAGATGCTGAGCGGCTTGCAAGAAACCAAGGCGCATCTGGCTGACGTCGTCGCGCAGCAGAAATCGCTTGAACGGCAGATTGCCGCTGTTGATCGCGAAATCGTGGGTGCAGAAGAAGATGCTGCGACAGCCGTCAAAGCGGAGCGCGACGATCTCGCACGGGCGGCTCTGGTCCATCGGCGTCGCGCGATAGACAATCGCGCGACACTTGAACAGGCCATTACCGCGATTGAGCCGCAGATCGCGAAGCTTATCGACTATCAGCAACGCCTCCAGGAGCGGATCGAAAAATTTCGGACGCAAAAGGAAACGATGAAGGCGAGCTATGCGGCCGCGCAAGCCCAAGTGAAAGCCCAGCAATCCCTGACCGGGATCGGCGAACGGCTTGGCGGAGTTGGCGAGACCTACGAACGCGCCGAACAGCGCATGTTGGCCACCCGTGACAAGGCCGACGCTATGGATGCGTTGATTGAGCAAGGCATCGTGACAGATCCGCTCGATAAACGCAGCTCGGCCGACCGCGAGCTTGCAGCGCTTCGCGATAAACATGAGGTGGATGATGATCTCGCGGCTCTGAAGGCCCAGATCGGCCCTAAACGCGTTGGCTCATCATCGGCGCCTTCTAGCCTTCCTGCACCCGATGCCAAGCAAGGCACTCCTAAATAGCCGGTGCGACCGAAGCATCGTTAGCCAGCTGATACCGGCATCAATGGTGGAAGTTTTCAGCGCGATCGAGCTGTCTCGCTGAAACAGCTCTTCGAGGCTGTGAAGGAACATAAGGGGTGAGGCCACGGTCGTTGTGTGCGGCCTTCTCCCCTTGCGGGAGAAGGTGGCCTGCGGAGCAAGCCGGATGAGGGGTACGACCTCGATTACTGGCTCCTGGCTCATCTTGAATGGCGCGGTGAAGCGGCGTGCGTCACGCCGAAAAGCGCGACGATGCAAGTCCCAAAACAGAAAGGCCCGGGCAAGCCCGGGCCTCGCGCAATAGGTCCGATGATAAGGGTTAAGCCCTTACTCGATGCCCGCTTCGTGGTTGCGGGCGTTCCAGGCCTTGCGGAAGCGCTCTTCAATCTGGATGCGGTCGTTCTTCAGCGGTTTCGCCAGATTGATCGCGCCGCGCGCGACAGAGGCTTCCTCGGCCGTCAGAACGATCGGGCCCGCCATGAAGGCGGCATTCGGCAGCGAGAAATAGATCGCTTCCTTGTTCGGATGATTCTTCACATCGACAAGCGCGTCGGCGATCTGCTTGCCGTCGAGGCAGACCCAACCGTCGATCACTTCGATTTTGCGGCCATCCGAAGTTTCTCTGATGAATACGCGTTCCATCTTTGCTCTCGTCGTTTGATGATAACCGAGCTCAGCCGGCGGAAAGGCGAATCCTCAGCCTCCGCCGCTATGGCTCATTCAAATATCATTCCATAAGCCCGCCCCGGAGCTTCGGCAACAGAAACCCGGCTCCTTGCCGAATAGCGGCTTGGCGCCGAGGCCGAAAGGCTTTGTATTTTCAACGCTATGCGCTGCTGCCGTCGGCGAGCGCCGCGATCACCGTGCCGCCGACCTTTTCCATGGCGCCGAGATCGCCGAGCTTGGCCAGAAGCCGGCGCGACATCTCGGCCTCGTCGCGGCGCAGATGGATGAAGGCCAGCGCCTTCAGCGTATAGAGCGCGAAATGGCCGGGGCTGTTGACGTCCTCGGAGAACTGTTCGGTCTTCCACATTTGCCAATCGGGATTGAGGCAGGCCTGCCGCGCCGCCTCGGCGAGGCCTTCCTGGGCGATGTCCAAGGCCGCGTCGAGATTGCCCTGATAGGTGTGGATTTTATAGAGGCAGAGATAAGAGGGCAGGCAATCGGGCGCGAGCGCGAGCGCCTGCCGGAAGGCGATATCGGCGCCGTCGCGGTCGTGCCGGTAGAGCGCCACGCCGCGCTGGAGGATCTCGTTCACCTCCTCCGGGACTTCGCCGAAATTGATGAGATCGTCCTGGACGACGCGGACTTTGTAAGGTTCGGCCATGCCCGCCCCAATCGCTTGAATATGCGCAGAAATAAAGCAAATTTTGCGCCATGGACGGAGCAATAGGAGAAGCGTGAAAAAGACCAATAAGAACGAAAAAAGAACTTTTCAGATTGGAACAAACGGGGTACAGTTCGGCATTCTCACAACGGAATTGCCACATCCCATGTCCAAGCGCCCGACCGTCATTGCAACGCCACCCGCCCCCGTGTCAGAAGGTAAGCCCGCTATGTCTCAAGCGAATCTCCGCCTCGTAGAAGGAACCTCCGTGGACAAGACGAAGGCGCTCGACGCCGCTCTGTCGCAAATCGAACGGGCCTTCGGCAAGGGTTCGATCATGCGCCTCGGCAAGAACCAGCAGGCGGTGGAGATCGAGACCATTTCGACGGGCTCGCTCGGGCTCGATATCGCACTTGGCGTCGGCGGCCTGCCGCGCGGCCGGGTGATCGAGATTTACGGGCCTGAGTCGTCCGGCAAGACCACGCTGACTTTGCATGTCATCGCCGAAGCTCAGAAAAAGGGCGGTGTCTGCGCCTTTATCGACGCCGAACATGCGCTCGACCCGATCTATGCCCGCAAGCTCGGCGTCAATCTCGACGACCTTCTGATCTCGCAGCCCGACACCGGCGAGCAGGCGCTTGAAATCACCGATACTTTGGTGCGCTCCGGCGCGATCGACGTGCTCGTGATCGACTCCGTGGCAGCGCTCACCCCCCGCGCGGAAATCGACGGCGAAATGGGCGACAGCCAGCCGGGTCTTCAAGCCCGGCTGATGAGCCAGGCGCTCCGCAAGCTCACCGCCTGGATCTCGCGCTCCCATACCATGGTGATCTTCGTCAA
>JAATEW010000028.1 GCA_015655535.1 Hyphomicrobiales bacterium
ACTATGGGCATCTGACCGATTCGCCGATCTTCGCGCCGACCACGACGCATCATCAGACGGACAATCGCGTGCAGGTGGGCTTCAGCTATAAGTTCGACACTTATGCTCCCCCGGCTCCGATCCTCGCCAAGTACTGAGCTTAAGAACCAGGCTTTACGTATTGAGCCTTATAAATCGGATCGTTCCTTTAAGGGACGATCCGATTTTCGTTTGCGGTGCCACGTCATTGCGAGGAGCGAGGCGACGAAGCAATCCAGTCGGCGATTCGACCGTCGCCTCTGGATTGCTTCGCCATAGACCATAGACCGTTGCTTGCGGCTGGCGTCGCATTGCGATCTCGCTGTTGCGATAGATCGTCAGCAATGCAACGCCCTATGGCTCGCAATGACCGCGCAGGATTCCGACCTGATCTAATCCGAACCTAAATCAGCATGCTGATCGGATTTTCAATCAGCTTCTTGAAGGCTGAGATCAGTACGGCGCATTTGGCGCCGTCCATCGCTCGATCATCGCAGGAGATCGTCGCGCTCATCATATGCGTCGCGGCGTCTGCTCGGTGTTTGACGATGGCCCGTTCCTAGTCCACACCGATCGCCATGATGGACGACTGCGGCGGATTGATCACTGCGCTGAAATCCTTGATCCCGAACATGCCGAGATTGGAGACGGCCGTCACGCCGCCTTGATATTCATGCGGCTTGAGGCGGCGCTCCCTGGCGCGCGCGACCATGTCCTTCATCGTATTCGAGAGGACGGACAGCGGCAGCGTATCGGCGGCGCGCACGACCGGCGTGATCAAGCCGTCGGGTATGGCGACGGCGACCGCCACATCGGCATGCTGATGGTGCAGCATCGCCGCTTCGGTAAAGGTGACGTTGGCACCCGGCACGCGCACGATCGCAAGCGCCAAAGCCTTGATCACCATGTCGTTGACCGAGATTTTGTAAGCGGGCTTGCCGTCCTTCTTCAGCGGCGCGGAGCGGTTGATGTCCTCGCGCAGCTTCAAGAGCGTGTCGATCTCGCAATCGACGGTCAGATAGAAATGCGGGATCGTCTGTTTCGCTTCGGCGAGGCGGCGCGCGATCGTCTTGCGCATCGTGTCATGCGGAACCGCCTCATAGGTGCCGGGTTCGAAATAGGCTTTGATGGTCTCGTCCGACAGGCCAGGCGCATAAGCCGGGCGTGCAGGCGCCGCGGGCTGAGGCTTCGGTCCTTCGGCGAGCGCGGTTTTGACGTCGCGTTCGACGACGCGGCCATGCGGGCCAGAGCCCTTGATCGCGGCGAGATCGACGCCTGCCTCCTTGGCGATCCGGCGCGCCAGCGGCGAGGCGAAGATCCGCCCGTGATCGGCGTGCCCATTGAGTGCCGTTGCGGGCGCTGGAGATGGGGCAGGGCTGACCGCAGCGGGAGTGAGGCTCTCAGGTGCGGGTGCAGCCGCGCTCGCGGTCGGAGGCGCCTTCTGCGCCGGAGCCGAAATGGCGCTCGCGTCCTCGCCTTCCTCGGTGATGAGGCCGATCACATCGTTGACAGGCACATCGGCGGTGCCATCGGGCACGACGATCTTCGCCAATATGCCTTCGTCGACGGCCTCGACCTCCATCGTCGCCTTATCGGTCTCGATCTCGGCAAGCACGTCGCCCGATTTGATCTTATCGCCTTCCTTCTTCAGCCAACGGGCAAGGTTGCCCTTTTCCATCGTGGGCGAAAGCGCCGGCATGAGGATATTGATCGGCATGAAAGACCTCTTTCAGAGAGGATTCGAAATAAGTCTGGCTCGCGGAAGCTTGCGCCAGACCGACCATTCAGCTTTTAAGACGGCAGCTAAGCGTCACTTGTAGCAGACCGCTTTGGCTGCCTGCACCACGTCGGCGACGCTCGGCAGGGCGAGCTTTTCGAGATTGGCGGCATAGGGCATGGGCACGTCGCGCCCCGTCACACGCAACACCGGCGCGTCGAGATAATCGAAGGCCTCGGCTATGAGCACGGCGCTGATCTCGGCGCCGACCACCGATTGCGGCCAGCCCTCTTCAACTGTTACGCAGCGGCCGGTCTTCTTGACTGATTCGATGACCGTCGCC
>JAATEW010000392.1 GCA_015655535.1 Hyphomicrobiales bacterium
GCCATAGGGCGTTGCGTAGCGACGCCCGTAGCAAGCAACGGGCTATGGCAGCCGGGTAAGGGGTTTCGATCTTAATTGACGAGATCGTAACCCCTCATCCGCCTCGCGGTGGCGATTTGTCCTTTTCATCCGACTTTAAGCTTGATTGTGACGCGTTCGGCGTCACCTGCGTCTCCTAAAATCCCGCAAAATCTCGCGTGCCGCATTATGGCCCGGCGCGCCGGTCACGCCGCCGCCCGGATGCGTGCCGGAGCCGCACATATAGAGGCCGGGAATCGGGCCACGGTAATCGGCATGGCCGAGCAGCGGGCGCGCCGAAAACATCTGGCCCAAGTCGAGCGCGCCGTGAAAAATATCGCCGCCGGTGAGGCCGAAGGTCCGTTCAAGATCGAGCGGGCTCATGATCTGCTGCCCGAGAACCGAACGCTTGAAATTCGGCGCATAGGCATCGACCGTCGCGATCATCAGATCGGCCACTTCTTCGCGATGCGCGTCCCAGGACGAACCGTCGGGCAGGCTTGGCGCCACATGCTGGCAGAACAGGCTCGCGACATGCTGGCTCTTGGGCGCGAGCGTGTCGTCGAGCGTCGATGAAATCACCATTTCGATGATCGGCCTCTTCGACCAGCCATGGGTCCGCGCGTCGAAATAGGCCTGTTCCATATAGTGAAGGCTTGGCGCGATAATGATGCCGGCGCTGTGATGCTCGGCCTGATCGCGGCCGGGCAGGGCGGTGAAATCTGGTAATTCGCTGAGCGCGACATTCATCCGGAACGTGCCGGAGCCGCAGCGATAGGCCGCGATGGCCTTGCGGAAACTCCACGGCAAAGCGGCCTGATCGATCAAGTGCTGATAGAGAAGCTTTGGGTTGAGGTTCGAGACGATTGCCCGGGCATCGATACGTTCGCCTGCCTCGGTCACGACACCTGTGGCGCGGGTTTTCTCGACGATGACTTCTTTCACCGGCGTCGAGAGGCGGATGTCAACGCCCCGCGCCATCGCGGCTTTTGCCATAGCCTGGGTGATCGCGCCCATTCCGCCGATCGCATGGCCCCAAAGGCCCTTCCGGCCATTGATCTCGCCGAAGCAATGATGCAGCAGCACATAGGCCGAACCCGGCGTATAGGGGCTCGCATAATTGCCGACGATCCCGTCGAAGCCGAGCACGGCCTTGATCGGGGCGCTTTCGAACCAATGGTCGAGATAATCACCAGCCGATTGCGTGAAGAGCGCCAGCAATTGCCGCTGGGTTTCGAGCCCGAGCTTGCTCAGCCGCCATCCCAGCTTGCCGCTCTTGACGAGTTCGGGCAGGGCGGCGAGCGGATGACCTTCGGTGACATTGGGCGGACATTCGAGAATCGTCTGGCGCAGAAAATCGGCGCCTATGCTGAGTTCCGTCTCATAAGCCTCGAAGCGATTCGCATCTTTCTCCGAAAATTTCGCGATCTCGCCGCGCGTGCGGCCGGCGCCAACCTTGAGATAGCGTCCGTCTTCGAGCGGCAGAAAATTCGACAATTTGCGTTCGACGATCCGCAACCCATGCGCGGCCAGATCGAGATCGCGGATGATCTTCGGATTGAGAAGCGAGACCGTATAAGCCGCGACGGAATTCCTAAAGCCCGGATGAAACTCCTCCGTGACCGCGGCGCCGCCTGCGACGTGACGGCGTTCCAGAACGACGACCTTCAGCCCGGCACCTGCGAGATAGGCGGCGCAGACGAGGCCGTTATGGCCGCCGCCGATGATCGCGACATCATGCACCTTGTTTCGGTCTCTCGGTTCCCGGCGCGCGTGGAGTTAATAACATCCAGGGTCTCGCCTGCTAACATGGTACCGCGCCGGCGGGAAGTCTTGGCAGGCGCTGCCGCGGACGCCAGCTCAAACGATATGTCGTAACCTCTGCGATGAGCGCAGGATCACGCATTTATTACCTTACGCTTCACGATTTAGGCGGCGCGCGACGCTGCTTCGCAAACGACTTTAACGCCGTGTCCTTTTTTAAATTCGTCCAAGCTGTTAAATCGAAAAGTTCAGGTGCGGCCGGACTGGCCGCGAGCGTATGCTTGGTGCAAGTTTTCTATTTTTTAATTAGCAACCTCGCCAAATTCGTCGATGATTACTACCTCATTGATTGGCGTGGCTTTCAAGCGCCCGTATTTCTTTAAAAGCCGATGGCGACGGCCGCTTTTCGAAAAGCCCACTCCGTTGCCAAGCTGGGCGTACGTTTTCTCCGACCACATTCGAGGGTTTCAATGACCGCCGACGGCGATGATTGGGAAGTCCCGGAAGCGGCGCAGCCGCAGCCCGGTCATTACCGGTATGATCTCGATCATGCCTTGAGCTCGGTCGTCCGCGTTGGTGCGCGGATCGCGCCCGGCGCCTTTACGGCTGAATCGCTTGGCACCGAGCGGGCCGGAAACGGGGTCTTGATCCGCGAGGACGGTCTCGTCCTCACGATCGGCTATCTCGTGACGGAAGCCGAGGAGATTTGGCTGACCACCAACAGCGGCCGCGTCGTGCCCGGCCATGTTCTTGGCTATGACCAGCCGACTGGCTTCGATCTCGTGCAGGCACTTGGCCCGCTCGACATTCCGGTGATGCCGATCGGCTGTTCGCAGCAAGCCGTCGTCGGCGCCCGCGTCGTGATCGGCGGGGCAGGCGGACGCGAGCATTCCGTCGCCGCGCATGTCGTCGCCCGCCGGGAATTCGCCGGCTATTGGGAATATGTGCTCGACGAAGCGGTCTTTACCGCGCCGGCCCATCCGAACTGGGGTGGCACCGCCATGATCGGGACGGAAGGCGATCTGATCGGAATCGGTTCCTTGCAGGTTCCGCAGCAGATTCACGGCGCCCAGGTCGTGCCTCTCAATATGATCGTGCCGATCGATCTGCTGCCGCCGATCCTGGACGATCTGTGCAGGCTCGGATCGGCCGACCGGCCGCCGCGGCCGTGGCTCGGGATCTATGCCGCCGAAACGCAAGAGACCATCGTCATCATCGGTTGCGCCAGCCGTGGACCGGCGCAGCGCGCCGGCCTGCGCGAAGGCGATATCGTGCTGGCGGTCGCCGGCCGGCCGGTGGAAACTCTGGCCGGTTTCTTTCGCGCCATTTGGGCTCTGGGGCTGGCCGGCGTCGACATCCCCTTGACGCTCGACCGGGAGGGCGACGTCTTCGACGTGCGGGTCAGGTCAAGCGACCGGCAGCACTTCCTTTGGCCGGTGCGGACTCACTGACCTGGGTCGCCTCTTCAAACTCGCTTTCGGACCAGATTCTCTTTAAAGAAAGGGCTGGCGCGCCCGGTCGGAGACATCCGCCCGGGGCGGCCCCGAAATTGCTCGCCCGTCAGGGCGGTCTTTGCGCAAGGCGCAAAGGGAATGAAATTTGGAGACGAGAGGCGACAATGAGTGACCCGACCGAAGCAGCCGTGATGAAAACCTTGATCGAAAACCTGCTGGCGAAAGCCAAAAACGCCCATCGGGATTTCAAGATGACGACGACGGCGGGCGGCATCCAAACGATTGCCGGTAATGCCGTCATGGATCAGGAAATCGTGATTGGAGACTATGCCATCTCATGGACGGATGGGTCGCGCACCTATGTCGTGCCCTATTCCAAGATCGATCATCTTCTGATGGTCTGATTGCGCGAGCGGGATGAGTAAAAGTGTGAAGCGGTAGCCCATCCGGCTGTTGCCGAGATGGGCCTTTTGAAATGATCATATCAGGCAGGCCTGATATGATGCGCCCGCATCCCGTTCTAATCTATTAGAAACCGATCACATCGTGATCAAGCGGCCGCGGATGGCGCGCTCTACAAGGTCCGGAAAGACCCAGGTTTTCCGGATCGAACAGAATTCAAATCGGTCTCCACGCATGATCCCGGAAAACTCTGCGACTTTTCGGGATCATGTTCATCAGAACTTGATGAGATTGTGGAAAGCGTCGCCAACGAAATGGAACGGCTTGAGCAGACTTCCAGTCGTCGGCAGGCGGTCCGTCACGGGTGAAAACATATTTCGCGCGGCCGGTTTCGCCGGCGCCTCGGAGGCGGCCATCGCGACAGGTATCGGCGTCGGCGATGTGAGCGAAGCCGAGGGTGCCGCCGTTTTGGCCGCCTCATCGGTGGATGTTGGGCGGCGCGGCGGCAGGACCGGCTTGCCAGGGATCTTCGGCATGATGGCGGTCGCGAGGCCGTTCCTTTTCGACGCATTATCCACCCCATCGACCATGCCGGCCTCGGGCACGGTATAGGATGCGGAGGTGACGCGTGCCGAAGGCTGCGGGGCGTCCAGGCCCGGCTGCTCGATATGGCCGGCCCATTGCGGTTGTTCCGCCTCGGCTACGGTGAGACTAGCCGGGTTGGAAGTCTGGGTCAGCGGCAGAAACGTCACATAACCGGCGACGGCCGCCGCCGCGACGATGGCCGCCTGTAGCGCCGGGCGAAGCGGTGAGGCTCCGGTCAATCCGTGAAAAAACAAAGGTAATTGCATAAGGCCCTCGCAATTATTCTTGAGCCTATCGCGCGATTCGAAAACGGTGCTGAGTCGGGTCGCGATCTGCTTTGAAATAAATGCAACACGGCGCTTCCGTGCTTTAGGGGATTTGAGTTCCGCATTGCGTCAAATGAGGGGCAAACTTGTTGCAAGAAGGTAACGGAGCAAAGGTTCTTTTGGGAGCGATCTAACCGGCCGTCTTGAATTCCGCGACGCCGCCATGGGCGGCCGACCATTCGGCCGGCGCATGGAGAAAGGCTTCGACCGCGTCCAAAGTCGACGTTTCGAAATACTGATGCGCGCGGGCCACAGCCAGCACATCCCACCAGGTCACGAGATAATGCAGCGTGATGCCGATGTCCGCCAGGATCTGCTGGGCATGCGGAAATATA
>JAATEW010000240.1 GCA_015655535.1 Hyphomicrobiales bacterium
AATGCCGACATCCTCGTCAAAGTGGTGATGGTCGGTTTGGCCTTCGCCTCGCTCGTGACCTGGACGGTCGGCGTCGCCAAGGGCATCGAATTGATGCTGGCGAAACGGCGCGTCCTCAGCGCGCTTCGAAAGCTTGCGTCGGAGCCGACCTTGCATGCGGCGGCTGAGGCCTTCGAGCATAAGCACGGACCCGTCCGGCAAATGGTGAACGCGACTTTTCACGAGGCCGAACGCTCCGCCGGGCTTCCTTCCGAAGGCGTCAAGGATCGCGCAGCCGCCTTGCTGGCGCGCATCGAACAGCGTGCCGGACGCGCGATGACGCGCGGCACCGGCGTGCTTGCGACCATCGGCGCGACGGCGCCTTTCGTCGGATTGTTCGGCACCGTCTGGGGCATCATGAACAGCTTCATCGGCATTTCGAAAGCAAACACCACCAATCTCGCCGTCGTCGCGCCCGGCATCGCCGAAGCGCTGCTTGCGACCGCAATCGGCCTTGTCGCCGCCATTCCCGCCGTCGTGATCTATAATCTCTTCGCGCGGTCGATCACGACTTATCGCGCCATGCTGGCCGACGCCTCGACCGAAGTCATGCGGCATTTGTCGCGCGATCTCGACCGGCAGCTCTTCGTGCCGCACGAGGAAAACGAGCGCATCGTTGCGATGCGCCGCGGCGCGGAGTAGGCGCCATGGCCGCGAAACTTGCCTCGAGCGAAGACGAACTTGAAGAAAACCACGAGATCAATGTCACGCCTTTCATCGACGTGATCCTGGTTCTTCTCATCATTTTCATGGTCGCCGCGCCGCTCTCGACGGTCGACGTCAATGTCGATTTGCCGGTCTCGACGGCGACACCCGCGCCGCGTCCCGAAAAGCCTCTGTTCCTGACGGTCAAAGCCGATCTCGGGCTGGCGCTCGGCGAGGATCCGATTGCCAGAGGCGCGCTGCAAAGCGCGCTCGACACGGCTACGGGGTCCGATCGCGAGCAGCGCATCTTCGTGCGCGCCGACAAGGCCGTGCCCTATGGCGAGGTCATGGAGGTCATGAATCTCCTGCGCGCCGCGGGCTATCTCAAGATCGGGCTCGTCGGTCTTGATGGCGGTCAGACGGCTTCGAACGGCACATTGCCGCCTGAGAGCGCACCGGCACCGGCTCCAGAGGCCGCGCCGAAGTGACGAGCGCCGCCGCCACGATTTTTCCGGAAGACGACCGCCCGCATCTGGCCGGCTGGATCATTGCCGCGCTCATCGTCGTTGCGGCGCATGTGATCCTCGGTCTCGTCATTCTCTACATGCGCGACGAGGCGCCGATGGGCGAGGAGGCCCCACCGGCGATCATGATCGATCTCGCGCCGGTCGCCGCCGCGCCGCCGGCCGAGGAAAAATTGGATGTGCCCGAGGCGCCGGAGAAAATGGAAGAGGCGCCGCCGGAAGAGGTGAAGCCGCCGCCGCCCGACGTTACGCCGCCTGACGAGCCGCCGCCGGAACCGCAAATGGTTCAGCCGGACGAGCCTCCGCCCCCGGACATGCCGCCGCCTCCGCCGGTCGAACAGCCGCCGGCTATCGTGGTTCCGGAAGCGCCGCTCGCGCCCAAGCCGGAAGTGGTGCTTGCGCCGCCGCCCAGACCCGCGCCGCAGTCAAAACCCGCGCCCAAGGTCGAGAAAAAAGTCAAAAAACCTATCAAGCAACTGTCTCCGGCGGATCGCACCGCGGCGCCGAAGCGCATGGATGCCGCGCCCTCGCTCAGGGCCGCGTCACCGCAGACCGAATCGGGTGCGTCGAGTATGTCGTCTTCGTCCTGGCGGGCTATGGTTATAGCGCGCCTAAACGCGGTCAAACGCTGCCCGGCCGGCGGCGGCAACGGAACGGCGACTGTTTCTTTCACGATCACGGCGGGCGGCGGCGTGAACAGTGCAAGGCTTGCCGGAAGCTCAGGCAATTCCGCCCTTGATCAGGAAGCTGTCGCAATAGTGCGTAGAGCGGCTCCCTACCCGCCGACCGAGTCGGGCGGTCCGGTTCCGGTCGCCGCGCCGATCCGCTTCGGAGGATGTTAACTTCAGTCGATCCAAAAGGCGGGGAGGCCATTGCGGTCCATTGGCGATGGACATAACGCGTGAAAGCCTTGCTATAATTTTTCTATTTTCCTGTCAGGAATTTCGCCACTTCAAACGTCTTATACAATGAAGGGCCTGTTCATATGGCTTGGGTCCTTCTTTACGTGTTTTCTCGCTGTTCCCAGTCCGGAAAGACGTGAATTGCTGCCCAGACTCCCCGTTCCAGGCCATTGCCCCGGCTCTGGAGCGGGGCGTTTCCATGCCATGCTGACGGTGAGGCCAAGATGACATCCAGATCACTGCGAATTTGGTCGCTCACGCATAAATGGACGAGTCTCGCCTGTACAATTTTTCTGCTCATCATCTGTATCACCGGCCTGCCTCTCGTGTTCCGCGAAGAGATCGCAGACCTTCTCAGCGACGATCCGCCTTATGCGGTTCTTCCAGCGGATGCGCCGCGCGAAAATCTCGATCATTTCGTCGAAAAGGCTCGCGCGCGCTACCCGAGCGAGATCATCCGCTCCATCTTTATCGATGATGACGAACCCAAGGTCGTCGTCGCAATCGCGCCAACGCCCGACGCGCTACCGAAACTTGTCCATTGGATGCGGTTTGATGCCCGCACTGGCGATTTGCTGAAGGAAATTCCACCCACGAGCCAACGCCCTCTTGGTTTTTTGACCCTCATGCTACGTCTGCATATGGATCTCTTCGCGGATCTGCCAGGCGCCTTATTTATGGGTTTCATGGGTCTTCTCTTCGTTACCGCCATCGTCTCCGGCGTCGTGCTCTACGCGCCTTTTATGCGAAAGCTCGATTTCGGTACGGTGCGCAGCGACAAACCACGCCGTGTCAAATGGCTCGACTTGCATAATCTGCTTGGTGTCGTGACGCTCGCCTGGGGACTAGTCGTCGGGACGACCGGCGTGATGAACGAACTTTCCAAGCCGCTCTTCGGCCTTTGGCAAGGGACCGACGTTGCCGCTATGCTTAAAACCTATCACGACAAGCCAATGGCGGAGCATCTGAGTTCCGTGCAAGCGGCTTTCGAGAAGGTGCAAGAGACTCTGCCTGGGAAGGTGATCACCGGTATCACATTTCCGACTGCGACGAATATCGGCAGCCCGCATCATTACGTGATCTGGACCAAGGGCGATCAACCTCTGACGTCACGGCTTTTCACGCCTGTGCTGATCGATGCCGAGACGGGCGCCTTGACGGCCGTCGCCGATCTGCCGTGGTATTTGCGGGCGCTTGAAGTCTCGCGGCCGCTGCATTTCGGCGATTATGGCGGCATGCCGCTCAAGATCATCTGGTGCGTGCTCGATCTCATTACGATCACCGTGCTCGGCAGCGGGCTTTATCTCTGGGCGGCGCGGCGCAGGTCGCCCGTCGAAGCCCGTCTTGTCGAGCAGGATGCGGTGACATTCGCGGCGGCCGAGGCCGCGGAATGAGGCCCGTCATGTCCGCGCCCTTGCCCAATAAAAGCTTGCTTGGCATTTTCGGTGTGCCAATCCTGCTGAGCGCACTGATCCTATTCGGTCTGCTGTCAGCGCTCATCGGACAAGGCGGCGTCTGGTTCTGGCTCTCCTGGATCGCGCTCATCGTGCCGATCGGCGTCATCCTGTGGTTCGTCGCGCGGCCGGCGAAAAGCCATCCGAAGGCTTGAGCCGCGTGGCCAGGCGTGGAAATGCAGGCAGTGATTTCAAGGTATATCGAGCGCTCACGATTTTGGCTGTTTGCTCAAGAACAAGCGGCGAATCAGAAATTCATCGTCATATTAGCGAGGATGGTACGCGGCGCGCCGAGGGTCAAGCTGTTTGCCTCACCGATCCAATAGGCTCGGTTGGCGATATTTTGGACATCCACCCTGAGCGTCACTGGCTTGTTGTTCCAAGGACTGATGAATGTATAGCGGGCGCCGAGATCGATCCGCGTCCAATCTGGCACCTGTAGCCGATTGGCGTTATCGACATATTCCTCGCCCGTGTAGATGATGCGGCTCGTCAATGTCAGGCCGCGAAGGAAAGGCGTATCCCATTCGGCGCCGGCCTTGAGTTGAAAAGCGGGCACGCCGGGCGCCAGCAAGCCATTCGTTGCATTATTGGCTGACGCGACTTGGCGCGCGTCGATATAGGTTATGCCGCCGAGGAGGCGCACACTCGGCATCAGTTCGCCGTAGGACTCGAGTTCGATGCCGCGGTTTCGTTGTTCGCCATTAAGCGCAAGGGTCGGAAGGGCATTGCCGGCCGTGGTAACCGGCACCGTGCTCGGCTGGGTGATCTCGAAGAAGCTAAGCGTGGAGGTGATCCGGCCCCAATCGACTTTCACGCCGGTTTCGATCTGCTTTGACACATAGGGTGGAAGAACGGTACCAGCGTTGGCGTAAGTCGAGCCGACAAGGGTGCCTTGCTGAAGGCCTTGAATATAATTGGCGTAGAGCGACACATTTTGCAGTGGCTTCACCAGCAGCGTGAAGGCCGGGCTCCAGGCCCCTTCCCGATAGGTGCTGGCTAAAAGCCCGTTGGCTGTGGGGAGCCCGGCGTTATAGTTATCTACGTTGACTTCCTGACGGCGAACACCGGCCGTGAATTGGATACGATCGTTGAGGATTGACATAGTGTCGGCGATACCCACCGTTGGAAGCACAGTGACGGACGATGTTCTGGCAGCGGGATTGCCGCCAGCAGTGGCAAGCGGCGGCCCATAAGGTGAACTATAGATATTCCCGGCATAGTTTGCACTCTGTGTATATCCAGTGCCATAGATGCTGTAGATATCCGATCCGCTGACGTTAATGAGATGATTGACCGGGCCAGTTTTGACGGACCAGCGCAGGCCAGTCTGGCCGGAAAGAATTCTATAGGTATTGATGTCATTAACGGCATGCGTCGTAAAATCTCCCAGTAGGTCGGTCGGCGTATCATAAATGTAGTTGTAGTAATGAAACCAATCTTGATGCACGCCAATCGCGGCATAGACGGTCAGCTTGTCGGTGACATCGAATTCGCCCTTGACCATTCCTAAAGCGTCGCGAGTAATCTGAAATCCCCAAGGGGTCTGGAAGTTCTTGATGGGGTCGGGCGCTGCCGGCAGGCCGACGAAGCTGGGGGTCGTATAGATTCCAATAGCTCGATCAGGACCTAGAGCATTGTCCATCTGAGCGGAGAAATCACCAGAAAGACGAAGTTGAGGGGTCGTATAATCGAGACCTAAGGCGACAGTGCCGAATTCGTCGTGCCCGCGCTCATAAGGCTCGTCACCGTTTCGATAAGTTCCATTGAATCGAATGCCGAAGGCATTGTCCTGGCCGAAGCGCCGGCCAATATCGACATGCTCCACAGCCTGACCTCTTGATATATAGCCGGTCGTAAACTGGGTCAGCGGCTCATCTGTCGCGCGCTTCGTGATGATATTGATCGTGCCGCCGACGCTGCCGCCCGGCGGCATGCCGTTGAGCAGATTGCTGGGTCCCTTCAGAACATCGACACGCTCAGCATAATCCACTGGAACCGTGTAGGTCGGCAAGAGTCCATATAGACCGTTGAGGCCAATGTCATTTACCGAGGCGAGAAAGCCGCGAATGTAATATTGGTTATTGTGAAAGCCTGGAGTGAGTGCCGCTTGCGTTGAAGCATCGTTGTCCAGCACATCCAAAATCGTTTGGGCCTGCTGATCCTGAATGAGCTTCGATGTGTAGCTCGTCTGATTAAAAGGCGTATCCATAACGCTGCGATTGCCGAGCATGCCGACCGTACCTCCTGTCGCGACTTGTCCGCCTGCATAAGCAGGCATGGGTGTCATGGTCGAGAGCGGATTGCCTGCGCCCTGAACGTTGATCGTGTCGAGTGTTACGGCACCGGGCACATTGGCCGGTCCACTACCTCCGCCTGCATTGGACCCGAGAATGGTCACGGTGCCCGCGCTGGTGAATTGATAGGTGAGCCCTGTCCCAGCCAGCAAACGCGACAAGGCTTGCGTGCGCGTGAATGATCCCGAAAGTCCGCCGCTTTGCTTGCCGGCGACCAGTTCCGACGTGAAGAGCAAATGCAATCCGGCACGATCGGCGAAGGCCGCCAATGCACTGCCGAGGCCCTGGGACGGCACGCTGAAGGAAAGCGTCTGCGTGGCGGTGGAAGCCGTTTGCGCATGGGCTGGGTTGAAACAGCCTCCCGGCATCGCCATTAAGAGAGCGATAGCGCCTGACCTAAGCAGCGTCACGCCTGTTGAACGCTTGCTCATAATGGCCTTGCTGTTGGAGCCCCCGTTACGCATGAATCCCGCCTGTCCGTCCTTGGTCACCTCAGGGAGGACATCGCAGCACGCGCTCATGTCCCCCTTTCAAGGACGAAGCGGGAAAACCAAATCAACACCGGCGAACCAAAAATATTTGGCCCTCTGGTTTGAAGACCGAAAGCCCATGTTTTGGCTGGCATCACCGCAAGACCGTGACGAAAGGCAAATGTGTGAACTGGACGGGCAGGGTTTCTTCAATGGTGCGAAGAATGGACTCCGGATCGGTGAGATCGAACACACCTGTGACCGGGAGGCTGCGAAGACCTTCGTTCAGGATGATGATCCGTCCACTGCGGTAACGCGCGATCTCCACTACGACATCGCCCAGCGTACGATGATCGAAGATGAGCTTGCCGCGCCGCCATGCCGTCTCTTTCTCGGCATCGATCGACTCGGGTGGCGAGGGCGCTCCGTAGGCACCGTAACGCACGCGCTGATTTGCTTTGGTGATGACGCGGTTGGACGAGTCACTGCCGCTGCTAACGGAAACGACACCTTCGATGACGGTGACGGCGACGTTTTCGGACCTTATATCGACGTCGAACTGTGTGCCGATCGCACGCGTGCGGCCGTCTTCCGCGAGGACAATAAAGGGACGGG
>JAATEW010000286.1 GCA_015655535.1 Hyphomicrobiales bacterium
GCTACGACCGCGAAACGCTGGAAGTGAAATATCGCGAGAAATCCATCGCCGACGTGCTCGACATGACGGTCGAGGAAGCGGGCATATTGTTCAAGGCCGTGCCGTCGATCCGCGAAAAGATGGAAACGCTCTCGCGGGTCGGCCTCGGCTATATCAAGGTCGGCCAGCAGGCCAATACGCTCTCGGGCGGCGAGGCACAGCGGGTGAAGCTCGCCAAGGAATTGGCGCGCCGTTCGACCGGCCGCACGCTTTATATTCTGGACGAGCCGACGACAGGCCTGCACTTCCACGATGTCGCGAAGCTGTTGGAGGTGCTGCACGAGCTTGTCGATCAGGGCAATAGCGTCGTCGTCATCGAGCATAACCTCGAAGTCGTCAAAACGGCGGATTGGGTGATCGATCTTGGCCCCGAAGGCGGCGACGGCGGCGGCGAGATCGTCGCCGAAGGCACGCCCGAGCAAATCGTCAAAGTGAAGAAAAGCTATACGGGGAAGTTTCTCGCCGAGGTGCTGGCACGCCGTCCTTTGAAGAAAGAAAAAGCCGCGGCAGAGTGATTAGGGTGGTGATAGAGAAATTGAGAATGTTCCAGCATATGCTTCTAACGGAGCCCCGAGCGCTGTGAGACAAGTGAGGTCAAACCAATGACCCGTATCAAAGAAATTGAAAAAGCCATAACCGATCTGCCGAGAGAGCAATTGGCTGAATTCCGCGTCTGGTTCGAGACATTCGATGCTCAAAACTTCGACGCCGCCATCGGGCGGGATGCCGAAGCGGGCAAGCTCGACCGGTTCGCCGAAGAAGCCCTTGGCGAATATAAAAAAGGCCGCATCCGCGAATTATGAAACATTTCGCCAGTTCAAAGTTGAAGGCGTCAACGAGAGCGGAGCTATCCGACAGCTTCCGCAACCAAATCCGGATGGCGGCCGATAACGCGAACATAAGCTATGGCAAAATCCGGCACCGTGACCCTGGCCTGCTCCCAATCGCGGAGGGTGCCGACCGGGACATGAAAGCGGTCCGCGAATTCCGTCTGTGAGAGGCCGAGTCCAGTCCTGGTTTTGCGGATCATGCGAGCCCGCTGTCCACGGTCCAAAGCCTCGGAGGTGACGTCAAAATCTTCCGGGTCGGCCGGGTCAGCGGGAAGAACGATAGATTCTTTCTTCACCCTTGTTGCTCCTTCTCACTGAGATGAAACGTGCAAACTTGTCACGCCAGACAAAAACGCCAGTGAACAGTTTTGCGCCAACACAGCCAATGACTTTGAACCGTTCCTCGCGGTCGACTGGCCGAATAGAGGGAATGATCAGGTGATTTTCGTCCCGGAAAATCTCGTCGCCAAACGAAAGAGACAGTCTATGCTTTTAGGGGATCGAACCTGTCTTCCATGGTCAAATATACGGAATTTCCGTATATGGTGCAATGGCTCATTCAGCAAATAATCCCGCGCCGTTTACGCAGCCGCGTATATGAGCCCGAGCTTCTTTATGCTCATTGCGCAAAAGAGCTGGCTGGAGGTTCGAGCCGACTTTCTCTCGTCCTCTATTCCGCGGCGGGCGACGGCGGTACAGGCACTCATAGGTCAAGCACGGTAAGGACGTCGCATGGAGATTCATGCGCGGCTATAGGCGCAGGCCTGCTAGAGCGGAATGAGCAAAAGTGTAAGCGGTTTTGCGCCCGCATCCCGCTCTAAGTCTTTAGAATCGATCACGTTCATGATTTTGGATTAATTCAATCCAAAATCATCGTGATCTAAAGTTTTGATGGACTGAGCCAACTTCCAGCGCGGCACTCGAATTTAACAACGTCTTCGACTCCAACCGCCCCGCGGTCTTCACCGCTAAAATTCCAGACGCGACGTGGCTCAATAAAGGCGCTGTTCGTCTCAAGCTCGGTAGCTGGGGTGATTATCCGGAGTCAACGATCGAGTTGCCGCAGAGCAACCTCGCCATCAACGACACGCTTTGCGTATCCGCACGTGAAGGATTTCTGCGTATCCCTTGGTATCGTTTAAGCCGCCCTCTTAGCAGCGGTTCACAAACGCTTTGTCAGCCTGCTTAGCCAGCGCGGCATCCGCTCAAGAAAGAGAAAGAAAAAGCCGCGGCAGAGTAAAGAAAAGGATAACGCGCGCGCGGTACCGGAATGCCGATTCATCGGCTGCGCTGCAAGCTTCAGTTGCGATTATCGGCGCCGCTTCGAGCCTGCACCGCTTATACCGCGAGACCTTAATATCGACTCTGATCCGGGCGCCGGAATTATAAGCAAATGTACCTATTTTCGTTTACGAGACCACAAGACCTTCGATGTAATCTCCACGAGATCGGGGGCCATGACGGCCTCGCGACATCGCAATGGGAAACCCATCATGAAGAATTTTTTGTCTCGCTTCTCGCGGGATGAATCCGGTGCCACGGCCATTGAATACGGCCTCATCGCTGGCCTCATCGCCGTCGTCATCATCGCCACGATTACGACCGTTGGCTCGAATCTGTCAGCCAAATTCAACGCCATCGCCAACAATCTGACCTAAGCTTTTTGCTTCAAGACCAAACGCGTCTTCGGATCCCCCAGCGAGCGATCCGGAGACGCGTTTTCTTTTACGCGCTCATCAGCATCAAAAGATGCGCGGCGGATGACGCGGCCAGACCTTCGAGATCATAGCCGCCTTCGAGGACCGAGACGATCCGGCCTTTGGAATGTTTCGCCGCGAGCCCCATCAGCTTCTCGGTGATCCAGGCGAAATCCACCGCTTCGAGATTGATGCTGGCCAGCGGATCGAGCCTATGCGCGTCGAAGCCGGCCGAGATCACGATGAGGTCCGGCGCGAAAGCGTCGACGCGCGGCAGAACACGCGTTTCCATCGCCGCGCGAAAGGCCTCGCCGCCGTCGCCGGAGCTCAACGGCGCATTGACGACCGTATTGTGCTCTCCCACTTCGCTCACCGCGCCGGTGCCCGGAAACAAGGGCATCTGATGCGTCGAGGCGTAAAGCACGCTCGGATCGTCCCAGAAGATATCCTGCGTGCCATTGCCGTGGTGCACGTCGAAATCAACGATCGCGACGCGTTCGGCGCCATGCACCGCCTGTGCATGCCTTGCCGCGATGGCGGCCGTGTTGAAGAAGCAGAAGCCCATGGGCGTCGCGCGCTCGGCGTGATGGCCGCAAGGCCGCATGGCGACGAAGGCATTGGTGGCGTTTCCGCGCATCACCTCGTTGACCGCAGCCGAAGCGCCGCCGATCGTGTGCATGAGGGCCTCCCAGGTGCCGGGGCTCATGACCGTGTCGCCGCCGTCGATCCTGATCCGGCCTTCCTTCGGCGCCGCGGCTTCGATGGCCCGGACATATTCCTCCGGATGAACCCGCAGCAAGGCCGCGGTGTCGGCGCCAGGCGCCGGGGCGCGGTGAAGGTTTTGGAAACGTTCATGCTCGACCATTTGCTCAATGATTCGCAAACGGTCGGCCCGCTCCGGATGGCCGGCACCCGTGTCATGTTCCAGTCCGGACGGGTGACTCAGAAAAAGCGTGGTCAAGGCAAACTCGCTGGCTGACGGAGAAAGGCAACGGCCCCTCGCCTTTGGCCAGTTTGGCGCGGGGAGAGGAACGGCGCGGTTTATGACCGGGTTGGGGAGTTCTGTCCAAGCGAAAGTGAGCGGGTCGGTAAGCTCTGCAGGAAGAAACATCGCTGGACCTCCCTGAAATTGTTTCTTTTCGGCCACAGCCTGGCGCGTTCTGTCATTCGCGGGGGTGAATGACGCATAAGTTTATGGAGTGTGTTGGCGTGCTGCGTTAATCGAGAAACGAAGGTTTTTGGGGGATTTTGAATGTTGTTTCGTGCGGTTTTCGCAGCGCTGCCTGCGGCTCTTCTTCTCAGCGGTTGCATGTATACGGCGGTGCCGGACCCGTCGCTGTCGTCACGCGATGCCGAATTCCTCGCGGTCGTGCCGAAATACGATGTCGACAATAATTTCAAGCGCTATCTGGTCGAGGACCCGACCGGGGAGCCCCCGGGCACGATCATCGTCGATACGAAGGACAAGTTCCTCTATCTGGTTCAACCGGGCCGCAAGGCAATCCGCTACGGCGTCGCCGTCGGCAACGAAGCCTCCGGCTGGACCGGCACGGCAACCGTCGGACGCATGGCCGAATGGCCGCATTGGATGCCGCCGGCCGACATGCTTGAGCGCTGGCCACATCTGAAGCCGACTGCGGCCGCGGGCGGCCTCGAAGGCGGCCCCGACAATCCCCTGGGCTCGCGCGCGCTTTATCTCTATCAGGGCAACAAGGACACGCTCTACCGCATCCATGGGACGAACGAGCCCGAGAAGATCGGCCAGAACGTTTCGTCGGGCTGCATCCGCATGACCGATATCGATGCGATCGACCTCTACAACCGGGTCAAGATCGGCACCAAGGTCATCGTCCGCTAAGAGTTAGGACTTGGGCGGTTAGGACTTTGGGCGGGAGGACTTAGGTCCTCCCCTCGGCCGTCTCGGCGCTCCGGCGCACATCTTTACGTTAAAATTAACGCTCGCTGAACCGGACTTTCACTCAGGCTTCACCTGTGATCTACATTATGACCCATGGGGGTCAGGACAAAGTAGATACTGGAGGAGTTTCATGAAAACCAGTTTGAGATTGGCCCTGGCTACGGGCCTGACCGTCGCAGGGATCGGTTATTCCGTATCCTCTGCCTCGGCATTGCCGATGAGCGGGATCGACCCCGCGATCGCGACATCGAGCGATGTGGCACAAAACGTCGATAAGGCCTGGTGGTGCGGCCGTTGGGCCTGGTGGCGCGAGTGACCTGCGCGGCGCCGGACTACCTGGCGCGCCATGGCCGCCCGGCCTCGCCGGAGCATCTGGATGGACACCGGATGGTGGGGATGCGCGCGCTGACGCAGGGGCCAGGGCAGGGAGTGGCGCAGGGCGTGGCGCGGGGCCAGGCCGCGCCGCTCGAATTCACCCAGGACGGGGCCGTCAGGTCGGTGAGCCTGCCGACCCGGCTGTCGGTCTCCAGCCCGGAAAGCTA
>JAATEW010000268.1 GCA_015655535.1 Hyphomicrobiales bacterium
CGCGTTTTTTTGACGCGAACCGGGACCCTCTTCGTTTGGAAACGCTTGGTTCATTGCATGACGGCGGGTTTAAGAATGCACACCATCATGGCTGCGGCGGGCTCGGCCGAGACGTTGCTGATCGTATGCGGCCTGTCGCAGCGATAGCGCAAGGTTTCCCCTGCCCGGGCCCGCTCGACAGTGCCCGCGACCTCGACCTCGATCTCGCCGAGGTTCACCGATAGACATTCGACCGAGCCGCGCTGATGCGCCTCGGAATCCAGCACGCCGCCGGGATCGGCCGAGAACTCATACCATTGCAGCCATTCGACCGTCTTGATCCAGCCGATGATCGCAAGCCGGCATTTGCCGTCATCCGACATCAGGATCGGCGTGTCGCCCTTCGAGCATTTTTCCAAGAAGGGCTCGTCTTCGGCGGCCTGCAAGACGCGCTCGATCGACACGTCGAGCGCATGCGCGAGCCGCCAAATGGTCGCCAAGGTGGGGTTGGTCTCGTTGCGCTCGATCTGGCTGATGATCGATTTCGCGACGCCGGATTGCTCGGACAATTCCGACAGCGAAAGATTATAGGCCTTGCGCAGGCGCTGCACCGTCTTGCCGAGCTGACCGGATAAAGCGACCGCGCCAGCCTCAAGCGCCTTCGCCTTGTCGCGCCCTTCAACGCCCATGCCATGCTCTCAGGTGGGAAAAACTGTTTGAGATAATAACCGATTTCGTTTGAAATATCGAACGGTTCTTGGCCGATTCAGGAAAAAAGCGCGAGTTTGTCGGCCAAAGAGAGCCGATCGAGCGCGGCGAGCGCTGCCAGGCGCGGATCGTCGCCGCCTGGAACCTGCAACGGCATAGCACGCGGCAGCGAGGGCGGCGGAGGCGCGGGCTTGGCCATATCCTTGGGTAGCTCTTGCGGGGCTTCGAGCGCGGGCCGTACCTCGGCAGCGGGCGCATGCGCGCGCGATGGCGGCGACGCGGCGGCAGGAGTCCATGGCGGCAGCGGCGCCGGTTTGGGGATCTTCTTGGGCGGTTCTTTTGGCGCTTCAGGCGCCGGCTTGGCCACGGCTGCAAGACGCGGCACCGAGCCGGAGGCTGGAAAAGGTTCGGCTGCCGAAGGCTTGGGCAGGCCGGCGATGGCGCGGGCCTGGGTTTCGAGATCGTCGCAGAGATAGGCGTCGGCGCCGCTCTCGCGCAACTCCTCGATGATATCTGCGAGGCGTTGCGCAATGTCGTCAGCGCGCTGCGTCAAAAGCCGCAGATGCGGCGAGGCGGCCTCGGGCGGCGGCAAGGCGCGCTGGCTCATGACGACGGTCTCGAGCCGGCCGATGGCCGCGAGCATGTCCTGCACTTCTTCGACGCGGTTGCGCCGCGCATATTCGGTGAGGAACCAGCGGCCACGCACCGTCTCGACGACGGCCGCGTGGATCGCGTCATAATCCTCTTCAGTCATGCCTTCCGGCGGCGGAGTGGCAGCCATCTCGTGCGCGGCCCTTGCGGAGACGAATCATTCGGAAGGAGTGTGCGGCATGGCCGCAAGAAGGCAAGCCGTCAGCCCTATATTCCTCGCCCCCCTTTGGAATAAGCTGCGCGCGATACCATCCGCGCCGTTAAGATTAACGCCGCGGAGCAGCCATAGAGGCGCCTTTGACATTCGGATCACCGATGATGCCCATGCCGCGCTACGGGATGCCAAGCTCTCAAAGCGCCTTCTTCCGCTCGACCGCGCTGACTATCCTGATCGGCTTGGCGGCGCTTATCGCCATTGTGGCGGCCACGCTATGGCTTGTCGGCGAGACCCGCATCTATTCCGACACATTGGACCGCGCCCGCCAGGAGCGCGCGGCTGTGGCAGCGCTCCATATCCTCATATTGCAAGCGGAAACGAGTCAGCGCGGCTATCTGTTGACCAACAATGAAGCCTATCTCGAACCCTATGATTCAGCCGTCGCGAAGATCGGCCCGCAGCTCGATCGCGTCCGCTCGATGCTGAGCGGCGCCGATGCCGCGCCGACGGCCAGCCGCCTCGTCACCACCATAGACGGGGTCCTCGCCAAGCTGAAGGAAACGATCGATCTTGCCCGGATCGACGGCCGCCGCGACACAGCGCTGGCGCTCTTCAGCAGCAATGACGAACGCGAGTTGATGGTGGATGAGCAAAAAGCCTTCATGGATCTCGTCGCACGCGCCGATCAGAACATCAGTCAGAGCGTGGAGCGGCAGCAAATCGCCATATCGCAATAGCGTCTTGTCATTTTCGGCGGCGCGCTCGTCATTATCGCCGTCACTGCCGGAAATGCCTTTGTAGTTTTGCGCTATACGAGACGATTGGCGCAGGCCCAACGCGAGGTGCAGGACCTCAACGCGGGCCTTGAAGAGCGCGTGCGCGAACGGACCGCCGATCTCGGCCGCGCCAATGAAGAAGTCCAGCGCTTCGCCTATATTGTGACGCATGACCTGCGGGCGCCGCTCGTCAACATCATGGGCTTCACGAGCGAATTGGAAACGAGCCTCGCGCCGGTCCAGGCCTTTATCGGCCGCACCGAAGAGACGGGTGATCCCGTCGTCAAAAATGCACGGCTCGCCGTGCTTGAAGATCTCCCAGAAGCGATCGGTTTCATCCGGTCTTCGACGCGCAAGATGGACGGGCTGATCAATGCCATCCTTAAACTGTCGCGCGAGGGCCGCCGCAGCTTGAAACCGGAGCCGGTCGATCTCGACGCGCTCCTGCATGCCGCGGCGGAGAGCGTGCGGCATCAAATCATCGACGCCAAAGGCACGGTCACGATCAAAGGAAAGGTTAACCCAATTGTGTCCGACAAGCTGGCGCTCGATCAGATTTTTGGTAATCTTCTCGACAATGCGGTGAAATATCGTGATCCGAAGCGGCCGCTGTCGATTAGAATCCAGACCGGCGAAGAACCTGGCCGCTCCATTTCCATCGCGATCGAAGACAATGGGCGCGGCATAGCCAAACAGGATCACGAACGCGTCTTTGAGCTTTTCCGCCGTTCCGGCCCGCAGGACCAGCGGGGGGAAGGTATCGGCCTTGCCCATGTCCGGGCCATGGTCCGGAATTTGGGCGGCGACATTACGCTTTCATCCGAATTGGGATATGGAACGACGTTCAAAGTCATTCTTCCCAAAGATCTGCGCAAGGTAACCGGAGCTGACTGACGTGAGCGAAAATGCAAAGCCAGTGAAGATCGTCATGATCGAGGATGACGAAGGCCATGCGCGGCTGATCGAAAAAAACATAAGACGCGCCGGTGTCAGCAATGAAATCATCCCTTTCACCAATGGGACCGATGCGCTTGGCTTTCTCTTCGGCGCGGACAGTCCGGGAAAAGGCAGCCATCTGCTCGTTCTTCTCGATTTGAATCTGCCGGACATGACCGGCATCGACATTCTTGAGCGGATCAAATCCGATGCGGCGACGCGCAGACTGCCTGTCGTGGTGCTGACGACGACGGATGACGCGCGCGAAATCCAGCGCTGCTACGACCTTGGCGCTAATGTCTATATTACCAAGCCGGTCGACTACGACGGCTTCGCCAATGCCATCCGCCAGCTCGGTCTCTTCTTCACCGTCATGCAGGTTCCGGAAGCCAATTGACCTATGCCGACGCCCGTCTCCGTTCTTTATGTCGACGACGATCCGGGCTTGACGCGCCTGATCCAAAGAACGCTCGGCCGTCGCGGCTACAACGTGGAAATTGCCTCGACCACCGAAGATGGCCTTGAGCGGATCGCAAAAGGCGGAATCGATGTCGTGGCGCTCGATCATTTTCTGCCGACGGGCACCGGCCTCGATTTTCTCGCCGCCATGCGCGGCCTCCCGGCCCTGCCCGCGGTGGTCTATGTCACAGGCACGGACGAGACGGCCGTGGCGATCGCCGCGCTTAAAGCCGGCGCCTCGGATTATGTTTTAAAAACCGTGGGCACAGAATTTCTGGAGCTTCTCGGAAGCGCCATAGACCAAGCCGTCGAAAAGGTACGTCTCGAACGCGAGCGCGACCGCGCCTTGGAAGACATGCGCCAGGCGCGCGACCGCGCCGAGATCCTGCTCAATGAAGTCAATCATCGTGTCGCAAACAGCCTCGCCCTGATTGCGAGCCTCGTGCGGATGCAGGCGCGCACGCATGAAGATTCTTCGGTGAAATCCGCCTTGGAAGAAGTGCAGTCCCGGATTTCCGCCATCGCCGGCGTGCATCGGCGCCTCTATACGTCGGAAGATGTCCGCTACGTCGAACTCTCGGGCTATCTCGCGAGCCTTCTCGACGAACTCGGCGAGACGCTCAAGGCCACCGGGCACGCCTCCAAGCTCCGGTTCACAGCCGATCCCATCACCGTTCAAACCGACAAAGCGATCTGGATCGGTATCGTCATCACCGAGCTTGTCACCAATGCGTTCAAATATGCCTATCCCGAAACCGAGCCCGGCGAGATCCGCGTGCAATTTCGCGAAGTCGGTCCGCGCCGCGTGCGTCTGTCGGTCGAAGACGATGGGATCGGGTGGAAAGGCGAAGGCCCTGCGAAAGGGACGGGCCTCGGCAGCCGCATTGTCAGCACGACGGCGCGAAGCCTCGGATCCTCCGTCGCCTATGACGGGACGATAGGATGCCGCGTCAGCCTCGAATTCGAGGTGTGACACAGACCAAAGCTAAAACCGCTCACTCCGCCGCGACGGATGTCCCGAGACTCTGGATGATCTGGCCCAACAGAAAATTCTGCTCGGGATTATGCACGAGACCATCGGCCGATTGGGCATTGGATTGCACATGCGCGTAAAAGGCCCTGAGCCAGCGCAAAACGAAATCCTGCTGCACGGCTACGGGCTCTAGGCCGATGCCGCTTGCATCATAGGCGACAGGCACCTCTTCCGGCTCAGATCCGAGCGTCGCGACGAAGCGGTTGATATGGCGTTCCGCAACGATCGTCGCCTTGGCGGCGCCCTGCTCCGCCGTCTCGATATGCGAGATCGCATTGAGCGAGGTGCGGATCGCGTCTTCGAGCCGCAGCCGCCGCGAGGTCGCGAGAACTTCAGTTGCGACCTCGCGCAGCGACGTCCGCGACACGCCGACCTCGGTCACGAAGAAGCTGTCCTCGACCGTCTCATGCAAGGAGCGCGACCAGACCTGCAACGCATGTTTTGCCAGAATATCACGGCGGTTGGGACGCGGCGCAGGCGGCGGCGGAGGCGCTGCCGACCGGCCTCCGGCACCGCCTTTGACCGCGTCGAGAATGCCGCTGCGCTTCTTCGGCGCCGCCTGTTCCAATTGTCCGGCCTCCGCCTCTTCGGTCAGACCGCGCGTGCGAGCCTCATAGAGCGCATCAGCGAGGCGTTCGCGATCGAGGCACATGCCGCGCAGGAACGTGCCGAATTTCTGCCGCTCGATACAATCTTCGAATTCCGAGATCACCTGTTCGGCCATGGCCGTGCGCTCGGCCACGCGCTGCGCAGAATCGGTCGGGATGAAATAAGGGCTCAGGGCCTGCATCAAATGGGTGCGCAGATCGCCGAGCCGCGCCTTGACCTGCGCCTGCTTCATGCCAGGCTGACAAACGACCGCAAGATTTTCAGCGAGATAGGAAATGCCGCCGTCGTTCAGCCGCATCACCTCGTCGAAAGCGCGCAGCGGATCACGGAAATGCGCATTGACCTCCGGCACTTTCGTATAGGCCTCGCGCAGTTCCGCGATGCGCGGCACTTTTTGCGGCAGCACGCTCATTTCCGTACGGCCCGAATAGCGGATGACGCCTTCGGCTTTATAGTTGGGATTGCGGATCCAATAGCAATTCTTGAAGGGCGCGTCAGGCGTCCATTTCAAAGGCCACGCCGTCGGCACTTTGGCAAAGGGCTTCAGCAGCGAAGCCTCGAGGCGCGTCTGGAAGCGCAAGCCGGGATCGGTGCCCTCGTCGCTGACTTTCTCCGACAAATGCTGATCGAACATAGTCATCAAGAAGAAGAGCAGCACCGGACGCCCGACACGTTCCTCCGGCGTGCGACCATGCGTGACGCCGATCCATTCTTCGATGACGCTTGGCAGGGTCGTGACGTCGAGGTTGCTCGGCCGCAGGCAGAGCAACATGCTCGTCAATTCCTGCTCCGCGGTATAGCGCTGGAAGAGATAATCGACCTTGCCGCGCAGAAACAATTCTTTCAACGCCGTGCCCTTGGCCTCGGCCAGGAACTTCGCCAGCCGATGCGGCGTGCGATTGCGATAGCCGGGAAAATCGAGAAGATCCGTATGCTCAAAAAAAGGCCAAGGGCTTTCCTTCAAGACCATGCGCAATTCGGCGGCGAGCGCGGTCAGGATCGGCCGCGCGAGTTGGACCGTCGAATGATCCGGGCACATGATCGTCAATTTGTCGGCATTGGGATCGTCGATGCCGGCGAGAGTCTCTACGTTCAAAATGCCATGCGTCGCGGGGATCAGAGCGTCGAGCGGACAAAAGGCTTCTTCCGCGAAATCCATCTTTTCGAGCGCACCGACGAGCGTCAGATAAAGGCCGGTCAAAGGCTCGTGGCGGCCCCAGAAGATCGAAAACAATTCGGCACGCTCGCGCAGGCCAAGGCGCGGCGCGGCTTTAGCGACACGATCCCAGAAAGGCGCGAAGACGCGGGTTTCCGTGCGCCGGATCTGGGTCAGGAAATATTCTTCAATGTCCCAGATGTCTTCTTCGCGCAGCGTATCGACATAGGAGCCTGAAAGCCGCGTCTCGAATTTCGCGATATGGCTGTCGATGTCCTCGGGCGAGAGGATCGTTTCGTCCTGAAGGTCGGTGTCGAAGAAATAGGAATTGGCGAGAATCTTGAAAATATCCGTCTGCGTCAAAAGCCGCAGCGCCACCGGATAGCCGGGCGGCGTCTGGGTTTTATGGATCGAAAAGCGCGTGACGAGACCGGTCGCTTCCTTGTCGCCGTAAGGATTGATCTCTTTGATGAAGTCAATCTCCGGACGCACCGGATCAGCGAAGAGCGCGGTCAATGTCTCGCCTTTGCGGGCAAGCACCGAGACGAGATAGGATTTGCCCGCCTGGCTCGGCCCGAAGACACCGATGCACATAGGCCGTTCGACAGAGCGCGCCAGCCGCTTTGCCTGATAGGCGTGATTGCGCAAATTGCGTTCGAGATAGGCGCGGTCCTGGCCGATGCGCGGATCATTCTTCGGATCCGAGATCCAATCCAAAGCCTGTTGCGCGGCGAGCGCGGTCGCTTCGCAAGCTTTGACGAGCGTAGCCTCGTTCATGGTCTTAAACTCCGCTTCAGATGACGTTTAAAATGCCGCTGTCCAGCCAATAGACTTCTTCATTTGCCAAAGTGTCGAGGAAGAGCCCGAAGGAGCGCGTGACATTGGCGCCATCGCGCGCCGTCGCCTCGACGATGCGTATTTCTTCCTTCTGGGCTTCCGCCGCCGAGAAATTGCGATTGTCGTAATCGATGAGCTCTTCCGGCAATTCGCGTTCGAGCACGATAGTCACCGGCTTTTGAATCGCCTGCATGGACGAACTGCCGACCGGCTTGATGCGATACATCGGCGTTGCGATCCAGCGCTCCAATGGCAATTGCCGGAAGCCGAGCGGCATGGGCGCAAACCAATCGACCTGCGCCGTTTGCGGCGTTTTCGTCGAGGCATTCGCCATATTGGAGAACAGAACATTCTGCTCGCGCATCTTGCCGTCGCGCTCGAGCACGCCGATGAAATTGGCGGTCGAACGCATGGTGATGCGATCGGCATAGAGCGTGAAATTGGTGATCTGCGCTTCGGCCAAGGCGCAGAGCATGCCGCCGACGACGGTCGCGGTATTCGGATCTTCGATGCGAAACCGCGATTGACCGCCGAAGGGATACCAATTGCCGGCCGGATAATTCGACAACGGGATCACGCGGTCGGGCGACACCGCGAGCTTGTTGATGAAGAGATCGATCGTCGCCGGCAGCCGCGACGGACGCCCCGACAAAAGCACGATATCGCAATCGAAATGATGCACCGCTTCGGCGATATTCTCGAAGACCTCGCCAAGCGCGCCTTCGACCGCGCCGCGAATCCGGTCGAAGTCGAGCGTCACATCGACATCGGCGAGACGGAAGTCGCGCGCGCCCCAAGCAGCCGCGGTCTTATCGACATAGTCGATGATACGTCCGCCGAGCGAGGCATTGATGAGGTCGGAGAGTTTGCGCGTTTCCGGCAAGCTGCCCACGGATGACTGTTCGTAGATCGAGAGCAGCGCGAGGCCCGCCGGCTTCAGGACGCGCAGCACGAATTGGCGGCGGAAATGCTTGTCCTGCTGCGCCATATTCGCACGATCCGCACCAAAACGGTCGACGAAAAACTCCCGCGCGGTGGCAAGACCGCGGGCGCGCAAATGGTCTGCGATCGCCGGCAGGACCACTTGCTGGATCACTTCGCGCAGCACATCCTCGCCAGCGATGCGGAACCCTTCGCGGAAAGTCTGGCTCGGCACAATGGCGCGGTAGGCCTCAGCATAATAAGTGGCGATCATCAGATCGGTCGTGCCGCCGCCGACATCTATGCTCGCGATACGGATCGAGGGCTGCGGCGTGCCATGTGGGGGGCTCTGCGCTTCGGCATAAGCGCGCGGTTTGCCGACAAGCTGCAAAAAGTCCGTAATGGCACCGCCGAACTTATGCGCAATCTCGCTATAGAGATAGACGAATTGCGCGCAGCTCGCCTCGTCCCAGGCGGCATGGACTTCGGGGACGAGAACGCCGGGCGGTGGATTTTCAGCCCAGCCCATGAGATCCCAGACGAGCTTCACGCCGGCTTGCGCGCGGCTGCGCAGCAATCTCTGCTCGCGCACCGGCATAGCCGTCGGCAAAGTGAAAATGATGCGGCGCAGGCGGCGCGGCGTGTCCTTCTCGCCTCGGCTGCCGCGCACCTGCGGGCTGTTGATGAGCGACAGCGTCTGCATCAGAATTTCGGCGACGAGCAGCGTGAAAAAAGACGAGCGTGAGAAAGTGAGACGCACCGCCGGCTTTTCGAGTTCGGTCCGATCGACCGCCGACGCAAGCCGATCGTAGAAGCGCCGCTCGTCCAGAAGCTGGCGCAAGACGTCGCCGCGGAAATTCATGAAGCGCCGCGCCGCGAGATAGATCGTTGGCGGCGCGCCATCCGCGCCATAATCGCCCGGCTGAAACCGCCACTCCTGATTGACCGGCTCGACATCGCATAGATAGCGCTTCGGGCTCGACATGCCGCTCGTGCCCTCCGTCCCGTCGCCGCGCTCGCGATAGCGCGCCGCTTCAGGCCCGACACGCACGAGGCTCGGCCAGAAGAACGCGCGAGTTCTCGTCGATGCTCGCGACAGATGCTCCTTGCCGAATTGCGCCTGGACGAGTTGCACGTCGCTTTCGAAAGGCTCTTTGTAAAGCCTGTGCGGTTCTTCGAGATCGCGCAATTGCAGGATGAAGGAATTGCCAAGATCGATCTTCTGCTGGTTCGGAAAATTCTCGATCAGCATGCCGCAGGTGCGGCTATTGCCTATGTCGAG
>JAATEW010000014.1 GCA_015655535.1 Hyphomicrobiales bacterium
AGATGCTCTACATGAAATCGACGAGCGGCAATGACGGCAGCTATAATCTCACCGTCAGCTTCGCGCTCGGCACCAATCCCGACATCGATACGGTCAACGTCAACAATCGCGTGCAGACGGCTCTGTCGCAATTGCCGGCGCAGGTGACGCAGCAAGGCCTCACCGTTCAGAAGCGCTCCTCGGCCATTCTGCAATTCGTCCAATTCTATGCCGACGAAGGCCACGACGATCTCAATACGCTGTTCATCACCAATTATGTCACGATCAATGTGCTCGACGAAATATCGCGCACCTTCGGCGTTGGTCAGGCCAATCTTTTCGCCCTGCAGAAATATTCGATGCGCATCTGGTTCGACATTCAGCGCCTGACGAGCCTGAATCTCGCGCCGTCGGACATTATCGCGGCGATCCAGACCCAGAATGTTCAGGCCCCGATCGGCCGCATCGGCTCGCGGCCGATCGGCGACGATCAGCAGTTCCAGTTCAATCTCCAGACGCAAGGGCGGCTGACGACGCCGGAGGAATTCGGCAATATTGTCGTCAGGGCGCTCCCTGACGGGTCCGTCCTGCGCATCAAGGATGTCGCCCGCGTCGAGATGGGCGCGCAGAACCTCGACACGGAAAGCCGGCTTTCCGGCCGTCCCGCCGTCGCGCTCGCGACTTATCTTTCGCCCGGCGCCAATGCCGTCGATACGGCGGCGGCGATCGGGAAGGTCCTGGAAAAGGCCAGCAAAAGATTTCCGGCGGGGCTCAAATATAAGGTCGTCTATGATTCGACGACTTTCGTGACCGACACGATCAAGGAGGTTTTGAAGACCCTGGTCGAGGCCTTCGTTCTCGTCGTGCTCGTGGTCTTTCTCTTCCTCGGCAGCCTGCGTGCGACCATCGTGCCGGCGGTTGCCGTGCCGGTGAGCCTGATCGGCACGTTCGCGGTTCTGCTCGCCGTCGGCTTTTCGGCCAATACGGTCTCGCTGCTTGCCATGGTGCTGGCCATCGGTATCGTCGTCGATGATGCGATCGTCGTCGTCGAAAACGTCGAGCGCGTCATGGAAGAAGAGCCGGATCTCAGTCCGGCCGACGCAACCAAGAAGGCGATGGGGCAGATCACCGCGCCGATCATCGCGATCACGCTCGTGCTGCTCTCGGTCTTCGTGCCGATCGCCTTCATTCCAAGCGTGTCCGGCCAATTATTCCGGCAGTTCGCGGTGACGATCAGCGTCGCCATGCTGATCTCGGCGCTCAACGCTCTGACCCTGTCGCCGGCGCTTTGCGCCGTCTTCCTGCGCCATAGCGGGCCGAAGCGCGGTGTCATGAGCTATGTGCTGAAGGGCATCGACTGGGTCCGCGACGGCTATGCCGCGATCGTCACAAGGCTCGTGCGCGTCGCCGTGGTCGGCATCGTCGTCGTCATCGGCTTCGGTGTAGCGATCTACGGCACGGCGATGGTGACGCCGACGGGCTTCCTGCCGGAGGAAGACCAGGGCGGCTTCTTCATCTCGGTCCAATTGCCGGACGGCGCCTCCGTCGCGCGCACCAGCGCCACGATGCGCGATGTCGAGAAGCTGATGCTCGGCATGCCGCAGGTTCAAGACACGTTCACGGTCGTCGGCTTTTCGATCCTGGATTCCGCCAATGAGCCGAATTACGGCTTCATGTTCGTGAAGCTGAAACCCTTCGAAGACCGCCAGAGCGTGTCCGACTCGGCCCAGGCCATCATCCGGAAAGTCTTCGGCGCGGCCCAAAGCATCAGAACGGCTTCGGTCATCGCCTTCAACCTGCCGCCGATCATCGGCCTGTCGACCTCGGGCGGCTTCGAATATCAATTGGAAGCGCTCGAAGGCCAGACGCCGACTCAGGTCGGCAGCGTGATGCAAGGCCTGATCGCCGCGGCGAACCAGGACAAATCCCTGGCGCGCGTCTTTTCGACCTTCACCGCCACCAATCCGTCGCTCTTTCTCGACATCGACCGCGACAAAGCCCAGTCGCTCGGCGTCGGCATCAGCGATATTTTCTTGACGCTTAGCGCCACGCTCGGCGGCAACTACATCAACGACTTCAATATTTATGGCCGTACCTGGCAGGTGAATATCCAAGGCGAGGCGCAAGACCGCCGCGATATTTCCTCGATCTGGCAGATCTATGTGCGCAACAAGAACGGCCAGATGGTGCCTATGGCGTCCTTGGCCTCGCTCAGGATCGTGCAAGGCCCGCAAGTCATCACGCGCTACAACAATTACCGCGCGATCACGGTCAATGGCTCGCCCGCGCCGGGGGTTTCGTCAGGCGCGGCTCTCGCGGCCATGGCCTCCATCTCCGCCAAGACCCTGCCGCCGGGCTATGGCTTCGAATGGAGCGGCACGGCCTATCAGGAACAGGCGGCGAGCGGCCAGACCGGCATCATTCTCGCGCTCGCCGTGCTCTTCGCCTATCTGTTCCTCGTCGCGCTCTACGAGAGCTGGATCATTCCGGTCCCGGTGCTTTTATCGGTCGCCGTTGGCGTCTTCGGCGCCTATTTCGGCGTCTATTACCTCGGGCTGCCGCTCGATCTCTATGCGCAGATCGGACTGGTCGTCTTGATCGCGCTCGCGGCCAAGAACGGCATTCTGATCGTCGCCTTCGCCAAGGAGCAGCGCGAGGAAGGCCGCAGCATCGTCGAGGCCGCGATTCTTGGCGCCGAGCAAAGGTTCCGCGCGGTCATGATGACCTCGATCGCCTTCATTCTCGGCCTCGTGCCGCTGGTGACGGCGCATGGCGCGGCGCAGCTTTCCCGCCGCGGCGTCGGCACGCCGGTGTTCTGTGGTATGATCGCGGCGAGCCTCGTCGGTATTTTCGTCATCCCCATGCTTTATGTGAGCTTCCAAAAGCTGGCCGAAATGCGCACGGCTGGAAAGACGAAACAGCCGCCGGCCGAGCCGCCGCCCACGCAGCCTCCGCATGGCAGCGCGCCCGAGGCGGTGTGAGGCCTGGCCGCGCCCTTGACCTGATCTCCCGCCGCCGCTTTCTATTCGGCGTGGGAGGCATGCTCGCCTTTTTAGGCACAGATTCGCCGGGCGTCTTTGCGCAAAAGGCAGCCGAAGCGCCCGGCGGTTTTTCGGCCTTCCTGCAATCGCTGTGGCCGCTCGCACAGGCGCAAGGCGTGCATCGCGAAACGTTTGATAGGGTCGTCGAAAGCCTGAGCTACGATCAGTCGACCCCAAGCGGTGCCAGCGCGCAGCCCGAATTCGACCGGCCCTTGCACGCCTATCTCGACGCCGCCGTGACGCCGCAACGCATCGCGCAAGGCCGCGCGCAAGCCGCGCGCTGGCAGGTCGAATTGGCGGCGATCGAGTCCCGCTATGGCGTCCCCGCACCGGTCCTGCTCGCCGCCTGGGGCATGGAGACCGATTTCGGACGCAGCGCCGGGGGAAAGGACATCGTCCGGTCCTTGGCCTCGCTCGCTTTTCGCCGCGACGACCGCAGCCTTTTCGCCGATGAATTTGTCGCGGCGCTGGTCATGCTGGAGCGCGGGGTTCCGCGCGAGGCGCTCAAAGGCTCGTGGGCGGGCGCCATGGGCAATCCGCAATTTCTGCCCTCGGCCTATCTCAAATATGCGGTGCGTTTCGAGGGCTCGGGCGCGCCCGATATCTGGACCTCGGTGCCGGACAGTCTCGCGTCGATCGGGCATTTCTTGCGCGAATCCGGCTGGCAGCCAGGGCTCCCCTGGGGCATGGAAGTCATACTTCCCGCCGATTATGATTTCGCCTCGCTCCATATGGCTTTTCCGGCCTGGGCGGCGCTTGGCGCGCGGCCGGCCGGCCAGCAGGCGCTTCCGGCAAAAGGCGACGCCGCTTTGTTTCTACCCTCGGGCGCGGGCGGCCCCGCCTTTCTGCTGTCGGATAATTATTGGGTCTTGAAGGCCTATAATAATTCGGATTCCTACGCGCTCTCGCTGGCGCTTCTCGCGGATCGGCTGGCGGGCGGCAGCGGCCTTCGCGCCGCATGGCCGCGCCAAGAAAAAATGCTGAGCCGGACGGAAAAGACCGAGGTGCAGCAGCTTTTGACGGCGCAGGGCTTCTATCACGGCACGATCGACGGAAAGTTCGGTCCGGCCTCGCGCGATGCGATCCATGATTTCCAACGGGCCGCCGGGCTCACTCCGGCCGACGGCTATGGCTCGGCGCAGATCCTGCAGGCGCTTCGAGGCGCTGGTACGACACCGCATAAAGCGCGGTGACACCGTTTCGCACCGGCCCGACACCAAACTCTCATGGCGCGAGCAGGCCGAAGGCCGTCTCGAAGCATCGAGGGTTTGTAAAAGGCCGCTAAGGCCTCGTCCTTCGAGACGCGCTCGGCGGAGCGCTCTTCAGGATGAGGGCGCCCGCCGCTACTTGGGGATCGCTTGGGGAAGCGGCGGCTGCTTGATCGGCTCCTGATCCGGCGTGCCGGTCGGCTGATTGACGTCCCGCGAGAGGGCGGCGCCCGTCTCGTCGCTCATTTCGAGGCAGGTCAGGATTTCAACATAGCTCGGGGCGACGATCTCGCCCTGCGTCACGCAATCCACCCGATCCTTGATCTTATATTGCGACCAGTTCTTGGTCAGGAGCGATTTGGCGCGATTTTCGTCCTGCAGGCAGCCCTGGAAGGTTTTGTCGCGGTCTTCCATGACGTCATAGGCCTCGGCCGCCTTGCAGGAGCTTTTCACGTCGAATGTTGGTACATGGTCGGTGATCGCGAAGGCCGGCCGCAGCAGCGACATCAGCACGAGGCAGCTCGATAGAGCCGTGATTGTCTTCATGGATGTCATGTCCTGGCCCCTATCATTCCTTGAACCTTCGCTTGCGCCAAGCTGGCGGCTCCAGCTTGCGTCAGATTGCCTTTTGAACCGCTAAACCGCAGGATTCCAACATGATTCGTAATCCGCCGCGTTTAATACCTCATTCCTAAATAGCGCGGCCCCACCTTTAAGGCCAGTCATGACGCAAGCCGCAACAAGACCGATGGTATTTATCGCCACACCGTGCTTTGGCGGTCTCGTTTCGCAGCATTACATGCAATCGATCATTAGCCTTGTTCAATATGCAGGCCAAGCCGGGTTTGATGCGACGCTCGCGCTGCTTGGACACGATTCTTTGATCACCCGCAGCCGCAATACGCTGGTCTCGCAGTTTTTGAGCACTTCGGCCACGCATCTTCTGTTCATCGACGCCGATATTTCTTTCGAGCCGGAGCAGGTCCATCGCATGCTTTGCTTCGATCGCGAATTTGTCGCCGGCATCTATCCGCTGAAGGTTATCGATTGGAACAACAATGCCATGCGCCGCGCGACGACGGGCGAAGCCTTGACCTCGGCGCCCTTGCTTTATGTCGGCACGCTTTGCGAAGGAAACGAGCTTGAACGCGAGGGCGCTTTTGCGACCGGCGTCTATTGCGGCGGCGGTTTCATGCTGATCAAGCGCGAGGTGATCCTGCGCATGATCGAAGCCTATCCGGAGAGCCGCTACAATAAGGTTCACGCCTTCAGCAATGCCAAGGCGGAAGAAAATTACGCGCTTTTCGAATGCCAGATCGACCCTGAGACCAAGGCCTATATCAGCGAGGATTTCGGCTTCTGCCAGAAATGGCGCGATATCGGCGGCAAGATCTGGCTCGACACCGAGGGAAAGCTGACGCATATCGGATCCTATCATTTCCAAGGCGATCCGCGTCTGCGCTATGCACCTGCACCTCCAGTCGTCCAAGCGCTTACGGCCTAGGGCTCGGACCCAGACGGAAGGGCTCGTCCTTCTCCCTGTGGGGGAAGGTTCGCGCGCATCGGATGTGAGAAGGGCAAAACCAAGCCAGGCGCACCGCGCCTTGCGGTTTGGCCTTATCACTTGCCTGATGCTTGGCCTTTCGAGCCTGCTGGCAGGCGGCTTGAAAGCCGAGGACTCCGTCTTTCTGCCGAATTTCTGGGACCCGCAGCATAGGCTCGAAAAACCGGATCTCGTCGGCATCCACACCTTGCGGTTTTTGACGGAAGACGATTATCCGCCGTTCAATTTCACGCTGACGAATGGGACCCTGGCCGGTTTCAATATCGATCTCGCCCGCGCGATCTGCGAGGAATTGAAAGTCACCTGTACGGTTCAGGCAAGGCGCTGGGACACGTTGATCGATAGCCTCAACGACGGCCATGGCGATGCCTTGATTGCCTCCTTCGGGATCAATGCCGACACGAGGTCCAAGCTCGACTTCACGGCACCTTATTATAAAACACCGGCCCGCTTCGTCGTGCCTGCCAACTCGCCCTTGAAAGATGTCTCGCCCGAGGCATTGGCCGGCAAGACGATCGGCGTCGAGCCCCATAGCGCGCATGAGGCCTATCTCAAAATCTTCTTTCCCGCCGCGATCTTGAAGACGGATCAGCCTGCAAATCTGCGGGCGGCGCTCAAAAAGGGCGAGATCGACGCGCTCTTCGGCGATGGCGTGACGCTCAGCCTTTGGCTCAATAGCGCCGATGCGCAGAATTGCTGCGCCTTTCGCGGTGGTCCTTATACCGAGAGCCGGTTTTTCGGCGAAGGCGTCGGCATCGCGGTCAAGAAGGGCAATGTCACCTTGCGCCACGCGCTCGACTATGCCCTGGCGGCGTTGGCCGAGAAGGGCGTCTATGCCGACCTCTATCTGAAATATTTTCCGGTCGGGCTTTATTGAGATAGAGCGCCCACGCTGGGAGGCGTCATGCCCGGCCTTGAGCCGGGCATCCAAGCGCATCCCTTTGCTTTTATGGTTTTTGCCTGGATGCGCGGGTCAAGTCCGCGCATGACGGATGCGAAGGGGCAGCGGCCTACAAATACCGCTCCAATTCCTTCGCGGCTTCTTGCGGCGCGCGCTCGAGATTGAACGCATTGACGAAGCGGCCCTGCTTGTCGAGCAGATAGATGATGGCCGTATGGTCCATCGTATAATCGCTGCCATTGGCCGCCGGCACTTTCTTGGCGTAGACCCTGAAGGCCTTTTCGACCGCCTGGGTCTGGGCCGGATCGCCCGAAAGCCCGACGATGCGCGGGTCGAAGCTCGACAGATAATCTTTCAAGGTGGCCGGCGTATCCCGCTCCGGATCGATCGTGATGAAGAGGGCTTGCACCTTCTTATCCGGACCCATGGCCTTGAAGACTTCCGAAATCTCGAAAAGCGAGGTCGGGCAGACATCCGGGCAATGCGTATAGCCGAAGAAGACCAGCAAAGGCTCGCCCTTGAAGGCGTCATCCGTCACTGTCTGGCCGTCCTGCCGCGTCAGGGTAAAAGCCCCGCCTATGGCCGAGGCGCGCGGCGCCGATTTATCCGGCGTGACGACATAGGCCGTCGCCGCGAGGGCTATGAGACCAAGCACGATGACGGAAAGAGGCAAAAGAAAGCGGCGCGGATTTTTGAGCATGGTGGCATTTTAGGCCGCCTGCGCGCTTCGGGCCAGAGCCTTGGGCAAGATGTCTCGCCCTGATGCCGCTCGATTTTTCCGGCCCGTGATATTATATCGCATAGCTGAAGACCGCGCCTTCATGTCTTGGCCTGCGCGGGTGCCGGATATTTGACTTGAAGGCGCGCGCGAGAGGATTAGCTGGGGTCAAGCTAGGCGTCCTTTGGAGCATCATATGGCAGAGAAAAGTCCCGTGACCGTGCTCACCGGCTATCTGGGCGCGGGCAAAACGACATTGCTGAACCGCATCTTGACCGAGCCGCATGGCCGCAAATTCGCGGTGATCGTCAATGAATTCGGGGAGATCGGCATCGACAATGAACTCGTCGTCGGCGCCGACGAAGAAATCTTCGAGATGAACAATGGCTGCATCTGCTGCACGGTGCGCGGCGATCTGATCCGTATCATCGAGGGTCTGTTGAAGCGCAAGGGCAAGTTCGATCAGATCATCGTCGAGACGACGGGTCTCTCCGATCCGGCGCCGGTCGCGCAGACCTTTTTCGCCGATGCCGATGTCAAGGAAGCGGCGAGCCTCGATGCCATTGTGACGGTGGCCGATGCCAAA
>JAATEW010000203.1 GCA_015655535.1 Hyphomicrobiales bacterium
CCCGTCGCGGGCGATCCCGAGCAAACGTCCGGAGCGCGGCACCGCGATCGAGGTAGTGCCGATCCAGCCGAGAATATCGCCTTCTTCGACGGGTTCGCCGAGAAGCTTCGACCCATTGAACAGGCCATGATGCGGCGCATGAACCAAAGTGCCGCCGCCGAAACTCACTTCATCCGTTGGATCGCGTTGCGGAACCGAGCCGCTGCGCAACACGGCGCCTGGATCATTGCCGCTGACGTCGATGACGATGTCGCAATTGACGTCCGCCGTGAAACCCTGGCCGAGGCCGATCGAAAGATCGGCGAGGCTCTTCAAGTTCGGACGCGGCTTCGATGACTTCGGCCGCGCATCGACAAGCACGTCCCAGGGCCAACGGCTCGTCACATCCTCGAATGGATGCCACAGGATCGGCACGAACATCCCGCTTCTGAGACCGGCAAGAAAATCCTTGGTCTTGTCGGCGCGGCGCGCTTCGACGCCCTCGAAGGTGCAACTGCCTTCAAACCACGCGTCGGCGAAGGCCATGCGGCGACGGATCGTCGAAGGCGGCGACGGCTGATGCAGCGCGACGGCGTAGCCGGCAAGATGGAGTTTGCGGGCGACGGCCGAGGCCAGTTCGTCCATGCCAAAGACGAGGACAGAGGTTTCTTCGCTCATGGATGTATCGTTCGATCCGGGACGCGCCCTTTGAACACTCAGCTTCGCGCGGCACGGGCAGCCGGTCAATACGTCAGTTTAAGTAAAAAGATCAGATTTTATGTCAGTCTTGTCATTCGGCCGCGAGGACGGACGGATCGGCAAGCCAAATCTCGAACTCGGCCGCAGCGCGAAGCCCTAGCGCGCGTTTTTTTGCCGCGGCTTTGGCGGGTCCGCGCAGACGTTTGCCGCCCTCAGCGGAGATTTTCTCGGAAAGCGGCGGGAAAAGCCCAAAATTGGCGTTCATGGGCTGAAAAGACGAAGGACCGCCGTCAATCACCTCGATATGGCCGCCGGTAATGTGGTTAAGAAGCGCTCCGATCGCCGTGGTCGACGGCGGCGAGGTGAAACTCTCGCCCTTGCGCGCGGCGGAGGCCATGCGGCCTGCTATCAATCCGACCGCGGCGCTCTCCACATAGCCTTCGCATCCGGTGATCTGTCCGGCAAAGCGCAGACGGGGCTCTGCTTTGAGCCGCAGCTCGGCGTCGAGTACGCGCGGCGAATTCAAGAATGTGTTGCGGTGCATCCCGCCGAGCCGCGCGAAAGCGGCTTGCTCCAGCCCTGGAATGGTTCGAAACACCGCGGCTTGCGCGCCATGTTTCAACTTGGTCTGGAAGCCTACCATATTATAGAGAGTGCCGAGCGCATTATCCTGACGCAATTGCACGATCGCATAAGCTTTTACCGTAGGGTCGTGCGGATTGGTGAGGCCGAAGGGTTTCATCGGACCATGCCGCAAGGTTTCGCGGCCGCGCTCCGCCATCACTTCGATCGGCAGGCAGCCGTCGAAATAGGGCGTCTTCTCGAACTCTTTGAAATCGATCTTCTCGGCAGCGAGCAGCGCGTCGATGAAGCCTTCATATTGCTCCTTGTTCATAGGGCAATTGATGTAGTCCGCCCCTGTGCCGCCGGGGCCCGCCTTATCGTAGCGCGATTGAAACCAGGCCTTGCTCATATCGATCGAGTCGCGATGCACGACGGGGGCGATCGCATCGAAAAAGGCGAGGCCCGATTCACCCGTGAGTTCTGCGATAGCCTCGCCCAGCGCAGGCGCCGTCAAAGGTCCGGTGGCAATGATCACATTGTCCCAGTCTCGCGGCGGCAGTCCTTCGATTTCTTCGCGCAGCACGGTAATCAGCGGCTGCGACGACACCGTCTTCGTGACACAGGCCGCGAAGCCTTCGCGATCGACGGCAAGCGCGCCGCCGGCCGGCACTTTATGCGCATCGGCGGCGGTCATGATGAGCGAATTCATCCGCCGCATTTCCCGATGCAACACGCCGATGGCGCTGGCGTCGGGATCATCGGCCCGGAAGGAATTGGAGCAGACGAGTTCGGCGAATTGCGCCGACCGATGGACCTCCGTCTGGCGCACCGGACGCATCTCGTGCAGGACCACGGGTACGCCCGAAAGTGCTATCTGCCATGCAGCCTCGGAGCCCGCGAGGCCCGCGCCGATCACATGCACTGGCGCAAAAGATGAATTGGAAAGATCGGGATTATTTGCCATGAGCAACCTCTAAATCATTTTCGCAGCCAAGGGGACAAGGTTCGCAATGTCGGCAGCAGACCAAGGAATGAACGAGTTCTCGCACGATGGGATTGCGATCGCCTATATTGACGAAGCGCCGAAAGGCCAAGATCTCAATCAGCCCATTCTTCTCATCCATGGCTTCGCTTCGACTCATGCGGTGAATTGGGTGCTGCCGCTTTGGGTCAAGACTCTGACCGAGGCCGGACGGCGCGTGATCGCCTTCGACAATCGCGGCCATGGGCGCAGCGGCAAGCTCTACGATCCGCAGGACTATACGATCGTCAAAATGGCCGGCGACGCTTTGGCCTTGCTTGACCATCTCAAGATCGCGCAGGCCGACGTGATGGGCTATTCGCTCGGCGCGCGCATCGCAACCTCTTTGGCCAAAACCCATCAAGAGCGGGTGCGGGCGCTGATCATCGGTGGGCTTGGCTATAATCTCATCGACGGGTCGGGGCTGCCTTCAAATCTCGCAGAAGCTATGGAGGCGGGTTCGGTCGATGAACTCGCCGATCCGGTGCAGAAAATGTTCCGGGCTTTCGCTGAGGCCACCAAAAGCGATTTGAAGGCGCTCGCGGCCTGCCTGCGCGGCTCGCG
>JAATEW010000153.1 GCA_015655535.1 Hyphomicrobiales bacterium
GGCGCTCCGCCTCGGCAATATCGGCCTCGGCCTGCGGCAGGAGGTTGCGCAGGATGTAGCCTGTGAGATCAAGCCGTTTGAGGCTCGCGGCACGAGAGAGCGTTGCTTTGTCTTCGGGGCGCATCCGCAATTCGACGCGCCCGCTGTCAGTGAGAGCGCGGGCCATGGGACTCCTCCATTCCCGCTTAATATAGCATACGTATTCATTCCGTACAATTGCTAAGCTTACGGCGCGCCTTGAGGTATGTCGGAAACGAGCCTTCAAGCTCTCATATCTGCTTCAGCAGCGCCTCGGCGCCGGAGATCTCGGCCTTGCCGGGCGCATCTTCGACATTGAGCTGTTTCACCACGCCGTCTTCGACCAGCATCGAATAGCGCTGCGACCGCACGCCGAGGCCGCGCTCGGTCAGGTCGAGCGTGAGATCAAGCGCCTTCGTGAAAGTCCCATTGCCATCGGCCAGGAAGGTAATCTTGTCCAAGGCTTCCGTCTGCTTGGCCCAGGCATTCATCACAAAAGCATCATTGACGCTGGTGACTGCGATGGCATCGATGCCCTTGGCTTTGAAGGCCTCGGCATTGGCGAGAAAGCCCGGCAGATGGTTCATGCTGCATGTCGGCGTGAAGGCACCGGGGACGCCGAAGAGCACGACCTTGCGGCCCTTGAAAACCTCATCCGTCGTCGTCGACTTCGGACCATCCGCGCCGATGAAGGTGAAAACCGCGCTTGGCAAAGCGTCGCCGACTTTGATCGTCATTGAAAAACCCTCGGAGCTGAAACGTAGCGTCGCTTGAGCCTAGCGACCGGCGGGCGCGGCGTCGAGGGGCAGGGTGAATTCGAAATTCTGTTGCGGCCCTGTCAAAGTCAGCGTCACGGGAACCGGCGAGGCTCCGTCTTTCGTCGGAGCTTCCACCGCGACGATCCTGAATTCATTCGGAAGATCTGTCTTCTTGGTTTCGAAATACCAGCCTTCGGGCGCTTCCGCGAAAAGGTCTGTCGCGGGCGCGGCGTCCTTCCAGGCGAGGCGCCAAGAGAGCGCGGCGGAAGCCGAAGTCCCAGAATTTTTTTCAGGTGCGAGCGTCAGTTTCCCAGCGATTTCATTCTCGGAGAGGCGGCGGGGAACGCGGGCCTCGGCGGCGGCCACCGCCGCATCTTGCGAATCGCCATGAGCCAGGGGCAAACTCATCTCGACATGAGACTTGGCGGGGATGCAGATCCTCTCGCAGACGGCGTAATCGGCTGTCAGTTTCAAGGCGACCGGCCGGGTTTTGTCGCGTGGCGTGACATGCAGCGGAAAGACGACTTTGTCGCGATAGCCGAAAGCCTCGCCCTCATCCTCTTTGATCCGGGCCGGCGCGGGGTAAAGCACTTCGGCTTTGGCCAGATTGTCGGACCCGTCGAATGAAAAGATGGGCGGCACCCCGGCATCGCCCGGTTGTCGCCAATAGGTCAGGGCACCCTCTTTGAGCGTGATTTCGACGCCGAGGTGGTAGAGGCCATCAGAACTATTTTCGGCTGCGATCAGCCGCAATTCGGAGGTTTTATCGCCGGGCCGCCCATTTGCATACGAATCGGCCAGAGCAAAAAGGGGCGAGAGGTAAAAAAACGGGAGCACCGCCGCCCAAATCGTCATTTTGCAGGATTGGAAGGGATTTTGCATGGGAACCTGCGGGGAGTTTGGCATTTAAGTCGCTATCCAGATCAAATGAACAAGCTGCGCCTTGCGCCACCTTGTTCCATATAAGCGAGGCGCATAGCATGGACAGCATGACCACGACGGAACCAAGGCGTCAGGCAAGCAACGCGTTTCTCGACGGGCAATTGCTGGTCGCCATGCCGGGAATGCCGGATAGCCGCTTCGCGCGCTCGGTCATCTATCTTTGCGCCCATTCCGAAGAGGGCGCGATGGGCATCGTCGTCAATCAGGCGGCGCGCAAGGTCAATTTTTCCGAGCTTCTCGTTCAACTCGATGTGATCGCGCCGGATGAGGCGATCCGCCTGCCGGCGCAGGCGGAATCGGTCCAAGTGCTTAAAGGCGGCCCGGTCGAGACGGGCCGCGGCTTCGTGCTCCATTCCAATGATTTCTTCATCGACAATTCGACCTTGCCGATCGACGAGGGCGTGTCTCTGACCGCGACGATCGATATTCTCCGCGCCATTGCCAATGGCAAAGGTCCAGACCGCGCGCTTCTGGCGTTGGGCTATGCCGGATGGTCGGCAGGTCAGCTTGAAACCGAGATGCAGCATAATGGCTGGCTCACATGCCCGGCCGATCCCGCTTTGATCTTCGACACGGCACTCGGGTCCAAATATGAGCGCGCTTTGCAAAAGCTCGGCATAGACCTTGGACGGCTGTCTTCGGATGCGGGGCACGCTTGACTTCACCTGCCTGATTGAGCTTGCGGATTAACCTTTACGACGGAAGCCGATTGCCAATCGGCCGGACAAAGTTAGAGTAACGGCGATCATCAGCTTTTGATCGCCTCTCCAAGGCTGGAATGCAAAAAGGAGAGCTCCGGCTCTCCTTTTTTATTGAGGTGCGGCGATTGTCCGCGTGAAGGTCAGGCGGCGGTTTTTTGCTTGCCTTCGTAGACCATCATTTTCTGCAGAAATTCCGCGATTTCTGAATAGAGCTGGTCTCCCGCGTTCAAGACTTCCTCTGCCGAGCGGTCGACGATCATGGCCGAGCTTGAGGTTTGACCGGCCGAGCGGCTGGCCATGCCGATATGGCGCATCAAAGTGTGAAGGCGCTCGGTGAACCGGCCGATGACATCGACGATTTCGTCGGTCACGCTATGCTGCTCGCGCACGGCGGTGACGATCTCGAAAGCGTGGTCTTGAATGCCCTTCATGATCGTCGCTATCTCGCTGATCGCTTCGATCGCGGACCGGCTGACGCTGCGGATTTCCATCACATTCTTTTCGATTTCCGTCGTCGCGCGGGCTGTCGCGGAGGCAAGATCCTTGACCTCGTTGGCGACCACGCCGAAGCCGCGGCCGGCTTCGCCGGCGCGGGCCGCTTCGATCGTCGCATTGAGCGCGAGAAGATTGGTCTGCGCGGCGATTTGCTGAATCATGCTGACGAATTGCTCGACGCGGCTCATCGTATCGACGAGCGCAGATGTGAGTTCGGTCGTCTCCAATGTTTTCGTGGTGCCTTGCTGCACCATGCCGGCCGTTGCCGCCATGCGGCGGCCGATTTCGCCGATTGACACCGCGAGTTCACGCGTCGAGGCCGACACGAAATCGATATCGGTCGCCGATTGAGAAGAGGCCGACTCGGCGTGGCTCGCATCGTTTTCGGATTGATTGGCGGTGGCGAGCAGCGTCTGGCTCGTATGTTTCAGATTGGACGCGGCCGAGCGGATCGAGACGAAAAGCGTACCGACGGCATCGTGGAAATCGGTCACATTGGCCATGATCGCTCCGCGCGCATCGCTTTCGCGGACGGCGATCGTTTGCTGTTCCTCGGCCAACTGAAGCGCGACCGCGCGCGCATCCGAGGTTTCAGCCAGCGCCGTTTCGACGGTCTTGAGTGCCCGTATAATGTAATAAGCGATAAGCGAGAGCGCCGCGACTTCCATCACGACGATAACGCCATGCAGCAGCACGCGATCGAGGCTCGAGCCCGCATCCGGAAAGACCAAGGCCGGAGAGATGGTATTGAGAATGAGGAGCGCCATGATGATGAAAGCGGCGCTGGCGATCAGACAGCGCCAGCAGCACCATGTGGCACAGATCGCGAGCATCGCCAGAAAATACAGATGCGCATCGAGAACGAGCCTTGGCCCGGCGCAAGCGACGAAAAGCACGGCAAGAGCCACGCCTCTGAGCGAGGTGATCAGCCGCGTCGGAAACGCAATATGATTCCATTGCCAGGTGAGCGTGGATAGGGCGCAGAGCCCCAGACCCATTATCAGGATCGCGGTTCCAAACGCGGGTTTCGTCGCAAAAACGAGTCCGGCAAGCGCAAGGAAATTCGCCCAAAGAAA
>JAATEW010000427.1 GCA_015655535.1 Hyphomicrobiales bacterium
CTTTGCCGTCGCGGAGCGCCGCGACCTTTCCGGCGTCCTTGTCGACGCAGGTCACGACATGACCGAAATCCGCGAAACAGGCCCCGGACACAAGCCCGACATAGCCGCTGCCGATCATCGCTATCCGCATGGATCATCCTTCAAACTAAATTCAACCGATCGTTCTTCGCTAGCACAGAGGATTTCGTTCGTGAAATCCCGATGTGCCTACGGCGAGCCGCTTCGCGCCCGATCCTGCCATGGAAAGCGGGTGGCGCGTCAATAGGGCATTCCCATGATGTCATGCCGCAAATCGGGGCGAGCCGTCATATTGCCTTCATGATGAATGCGGGCCTGTCATTTGACCCTGGGATAGCGGTTCTATAGCCTTTATGAGAACAGACATATCTTCCCTCTTACGAGGCGTGCCGGGTGAGCGCTGACCAGCTCCGGCGGAGCTTCGCGGCAGCAGGCTGCACCCATGAGCCTTTCGATCCATCAATTCATGTGCCTGTCGGATAATTTCGGCGTCCTCGTGCATGATCCGGAAACGGGGGCGACCGCCGCCATCGACGCGCCCGAGGCCGCGCCGATCTTGCAGGCGCTGGCGAAAAAAGAATGGGAGCTGACCGATATTCTCATCACCCATCATCATTTCGATCATACCCAGGGCATTCCCGGCCTCAAAGCGGCCTTTCCCCGCGCCCGCGTCGTGGGTCCGGCGCGGGAAGCCGCGAGAATCACCGGGCTCGATCTCGAAGTCGGTGAAGGTGACGTAGTTAAGGTCGGCTCGCGCGAGGCCATGGTGATCGAAGTCCCCGGACATACCTCCGGCCATATCGCCTATTGGTTCGAAAGCGACGATCTTTTGTTTTCGGGCGATACTTTATTTGCGATGGGCTGCGGGCGTGGCTTCGAAGAGCCCGCACCGGTGCTTTATCGCTCCTTGATGAAACTCGCGGCTTTGCCCGCCGAAACCAAGATCTATTGCGGGCATGAATATACGCTTTCCAATGCCCGCTTCGCGTTGAGCGTCGATCCGCACAACAGCACTTTGCAGGATCGCGCCAATGTGGTCGCGATGCTGCGCGAAAATGGCCAGTTCACGCTGCCGACGACAATGGCGCTCGAACTCGCGACAAATCCTTTTCTGCGCGCCGACGAGGCTGACATTCAAACCACGCTCGGTATGCGCGGCGCCGATCCCGCCGCCATCTTCACCGAGCTGCGCGAACGCAAGAACAATTTCTGAGCGGAAATTTCAAACCACTCCCGTCACGGGTTTCGCGGTTGCACAAGGGATTCGACGAGATGAGCACGCTGCCGTCGACTTCGGCCACCACGACCTATCATCGTGCCGAGGTCGACGGCGTCGGCATCTTCTATCGCGAGGCCGGCCCGAAGGATGCGCCGACGATCGTGCTGTTGCACGGCTATCCGTCGTCCTCGCGGATGTTCGACCCGCTGATTCCGCTGCTGGCTGACCGCTATCACCTGATCGCCCCGGACTATCCGGGCTTCGGTCAAAGCGACGCGCCGCCGCCCTCGCGCTATGCCTATACTTTCGATCATCTGGCCGAGACGACCAACGCCCTGCTTGAGCAGCTCAAGATCGATCGCTACGTCTTCTATCTTCAAGATTACGGCGGTCCCGTTGGCTTCCGCATCATGGTCGCGCATCCCGAGCGGGCGCGTGCGCTCGTCATTCAGAACGCAAATGCCTACACGGAAGGGCTCGGCGTGAAATGGGCCGGCATCGCCGCTTATTGGGAAGACCGGGCGGCTCATCCAGAACAGGTCGACGCCTTCACATCGCTGGAGGGCACGAAACAGCGTCATATCGCAGGCAGCCCCAATCCGGAGCGCTATAACCCCGACACTTGGTGCGACGAATACGCCTTTCTGTCGCGCGAAGGCGAGCGCGAGATCCAGGCGGATCTCCTTTACGACTATCGCACCAATGTCGCCTCCTACCCGGCGTGGCAAGCCTGGCTGCGCCAGCACAAGCCGCCAACCCTCGTCGTCTGGGGCCGCTACGACCCGTCGTTCATTGCGCCCGGCGCCGAAGCCTATAAGCGGGACCTGCCGGAGACCGAACTCCACCTCCTTGATGCCGGTCATTTCGCGCTCGACGAGAAGGTCGACGAGATCGCGCGGCTGATGACCGGCTTCCTCGAACGGCACGTCGCGCATGACTGAGCTGCCGAACGCCACCGACATTATCCGGCTTCTCGATCTCGCGCCGCATCCGGAAGGTGGGTTTTTTCGCGAGACCTTTCGCGATTCCGCGCAAGACGCAAACGGCCGCTCGGCCTCGACCCTGATCTATTTCCTCCTGCCCGCCGGGATCGTCTCGGCCTGGCATCGGGTGGACGCGATCGAATCCTGGCACTTCTATGCGGGCGCGCCGCTGCGTCTTTCGCTGTGGAGCGGCGAAGGGCCGGTCGCCGCGCATGTCTTGGGATCCGATCTCTTCGCCGGGCAACAGCCGCAATGCGTTGTGCCGAAAGATTGCTGGCAGAGCGCGGTATCGCTCGGTGCCTGGACGCTTGTGGGCTGCGGCGTCGCGCCGGGATTTACGTTTTCGGGATTTGAACTGGCGCCGAACGGCTGGCAGCCGGTCTCGTAGATTCGGCGCCCATTGCGCAACTGCCAACCCTCATCCTGAGGAGCTTTCATAGCAAATCTCAGGATTTGCCATCCTCGCACCTCAGGATGAGGAATCAATACAACCCTTCGTGGCCTAGCGAACCCACTCATTCCTTCGGAATGATTCCCTCGATCCGCTTTTGCAATTCGCCAAGCTGGCGTTTCATTTCCTCGATGTCGCTCTTTGCCTCTTCGGCCGGCGGGGCCGGGGCCGCTGCCGCGGGCTCCGCATGAGAATTGGCGGCAGTGGGAGCCGGCCCGCTCGCCCCAACGCCGAATGGGGTGAACATCGAAAGGGCCTGGGTGAACATCGCCATGTTCTTGCGGGCCTGTTCTTCCAGCGGACCGAAGAGCTGCCGCGTCTGGCTGCCGAGAGGCGAGGCGGTGCCAAGCCCCGCGCTCAGCCCATTGGCGAATTGGTCGCGAAACTTTTCCTGATCCGAGGTCAGCCGGTCGATCGTAAATTCGAGATAGCTCGGCACGAGCATCTGGATGCTGTCACCATAGAAGCGGATCAATTGCCGTAAAAAAGTAATCGGCAGAAGGCTCTGGCCGCCTTTGCCTTCCTGCTCGAAGATAATTTGCGTGAGCACGGAGCGGGTGATTTCCTCGCCGCTCTTGGCGTCAAAGACCACGAAGTCCTCGCCACGCTTGACCATCACCGCAAGGTCTTCGAGCGTAACGTAGACGCTGGTGCCCGTGTTGTAGAGGCGGCGGTTCGCGTATTTCTTGATGACGATGGGGGCTTTGTCGCTTGTCATATCTACCTCGCGGCCGAACGGGCGGCGCACTTGTTTCGCAAGCGACAGCCAGAGACATGCCTCGGCGTGATGTCGTGCGAAGATAGGCGCTTTGGTGC
>JAATEW010000103.1 GCA_015655535.1 Hyphomicrobiales bacterium
AAGTGCCGGAACAGAATTGAATGGGTGATGCCTATCCGCTCAGCGAGGGCCCGGATCTGCCCGTCGAAGCCTTCTTCGGCGAAAAATTGGATCGCCTCCGCGACGATCATCCGCTCTCGCACCGCGGCTGCAACCCGCGGGCGGCGCGCGGGAATCTCTTTCTCCCTCTTTCGGCTTGGCTGTTCGATCGCGGCCACGGAGTCATTTTCCTTGACGAGAGGCCCGATTATAGTCAACCTTTGCGACCAATCGGTAAATAAGGCCGAAACCACATATATTCATGTGGATATAGCAGGGATGGGAATAGGGTGAAGGCACGCGATTGCCGATACGAACGCGCGCGCTCGTTGCAAGAGGCGCTCGATCTTCTACACCGCCATGGCGCGGACGCCCGTCTCATCGCGGGCGGCCAAAGCCTTGTGCCCGCGCTCAATCTCCGCATGGCCGCGCCTGACATGCTGATCGATATTGGCGCGCTCGACGAGTTGCGCGGCATCAGGCTTGCCGATGCTGGCGGTGCAAAGCGCCTGCGCATCGGCGCCATGGTCACGCATGCCGAGATCGCCCGCTCGCGCGATGTTGCTCTTTATGCGCCGCTGCTCAGCTTGGCGGTGAAGCATGTGGCGCATGCGGCGATCCGCAATCGCGGCACCTTCGGCGGCAGCATCGCGCATGCCGACCCTTCAGCCGAATTTCCGGCCTGCGCACTGGCGCTTGGTGCCCGCATGCACATCGCGTCCCGCGCGGAAACGCGCGTCGTTGCCGCCGAGGATTTCTTTCGCGGCCTGCATGAGACGGCGATTCTCCCCGGCGAGATTCTGATCGCTGTGGATATGGCGTCGATCGAGGAGGGCTTCCGTCCTGGCTTTGCCGAATTGGCGCGCCGCAGCGGCGATTACGCGCTCGTGGGTCTCGCCCTGCAAGGCAAGCCTTTGCGTGGCCGGACATTGTTCGAGGCGGTGGCGCCGGTTTTTTTCTCGGTGGGCGACCGTCCGATTTTTGCGCGCGCGGCAGCGCAGATCCTGATGGACGCCAGCGTTGCCGACGACACGCGTATCAGGCTGGCGCAAGCAGCGCTGACGGATGATCTTAATCCGCCGTCCGATCCCCAGGCCTCATCCGCCACGCGTCTGCATCTCGCCCGCGTTCTTCTCGGGCGCGTCGTGGCGGAGGTTCTTGAAATGGGTGCCGGAGAGAGCCGCGATGCTTGAGCCGATCACGATCACTCTCAGCATCAATGGCCTGGACACGGTGATCGCCGTCGAGCCGCGCACGCATCTCGCCGATGTGCTGCGCGTGCAATTGGGGCTCACCGGCACGCATATCGGCTGCGAGCATGGGGTCTGCGGCGCCTGCACGATCTTCTTGGATGGTGCAACCGTCCGCGCGTGCCTCGTGCTCGCCGTGCAGGCCGATGGCTGTTTCGTCGAGACGGTCGAAGGACTGACCGAGGCCGGCGATCCGGCGCTTCTAGCGCTGCAAGAGGCCTTCTGCGAACGCAATGCCTTGCAATGCGGATTTTGCACGCCCGGCATGCTCGCGACGGCGATCGAATTGCTCCGCGAAGGCCGGCCTTTGTCGCGGGCCGATATTCGCGAGCGCATCTCCGGCAATTACTGCCGCTGCACCGGCTACCAGGCGATTGTCGATGCGATCCTGCATGCCGCCGCGAAGCTCGCCGAATTGGAGATGGCCTGATGGATCAGCCCGTCCTTTCGGCGCTCGACCGGCCAAACAGCTATATCGGGCGCTCCGTGCCGCGCCCGAACGCGCATCGGCTGACCGAAGGCAAAGGCCAGTTCACCGACGATCTTCCGCTCTCGTCGCGATGCCTGCATGTTGCTTTTCTGCGCAGTCCTCATGCCCATGCGCGGATCGTCTCGATCGATGTCGAAGCTGCCCGCGCGGCCAAGGGCGTCGTGCTCGTTGCAACCGGTGCGGAGATTGCCGCCGTCTGCAAGCCGTGGGTTGGCGTGCTCACGCATTTTGCCGGGCTGAAATCGGCGCCACAACATGCGCTCGCCGTCGATCGCGTGGTCTGGCTCGGCGAGCCGGTCGTGGCTGTCGCGGCAGCGACACGCGCTCTGGCCGAGGACGCCATCGATCTCATTCATGTGGAATATGAGGAGCTCACGCCCGTCACCGATATCGATCAGGCGCTGGCGCCCGGCGCGCCGCTGATCCATCCGGAGCTTGGCGACAATCTCGCCTTCCAGCTTGCCATAGAAAGCGGCGACGTGGATGCCGCGTTTGGTGATGCTCACGCTATTGTCGAAGGCGAGTTCCGCTTCAACCGCCATACGGCGGTCACGCTCGAACCGCGCTCGATCCTCGCCGATTATGATGCGAGCTAGAACCGCTTGACGGTACATCAATCGACGCAGACGCCTTATCAGATGCAGGATGTCTATGCCCGCCATCTTGGCATCCCCGAGGCCAATATTCGCGTCGTCGCGAAAGATGTCGGCGGCAGTTTCGGCATGAAGCTGCATGTCTACGGCGACGAAATGACGACAGCCGCCATGGCCGTCATGCTGCGCCGTCCGGTGAAATATGTGGCCGATAGGCTCGAATCTTTTCTTTCCGATATTCATGCGCGGTCGCATCGCGTGCGCGCCCGCATGGCTGTCGCTGCCGATGGTACGATCACCGCAATGGAGGTCGATGACGTAACTGGCATCGGACCCTTCTCGGCGTTTCCGCGCACCAGCGCGGTCGAAGGCAATCAGGTCGTACGCCTGATGGGCGGGCCCTATGCCAATCGCAATTATCGCGGCGCGCTGAAGGTCGTCTTCCAGAACAAGGTGATGATGAGCCAATATCGCGCGGTCGGTCATCCGATCGCCTGCGCGGTGACGGAGGCGCTGGTCGATCGCGCGGCGGAAGCTTGCGGGCTCGATCCGATCGAGATCCGCCGCCGCAATCTCCTGACCGACGAGGCCTATCCCTATAAGTCGCCGACCGGCTATGTGTTCGAACGCCTGTCGCATCATCAATGTCTCGCGGGCCTCGAACGCGCCTGCGATTACGCGGGCTTACGCAAGGATCAAATGGAAGCCCGCAAGCGCGGTATCTATCGTGGCATAGGCATCGCGGCCTTCATCGAGATCACGAGTCCGGGCCCGGCTTTTTATGGCGTCGGCGGCGCGCATATCACGGCGCAGGACGGATGCGTCATGCACGTCGATCCTTCCGGCAGCGTACGCTGTCAGGTCAGCGTCACCGAGCAAGGGCAGGGGACGGAAGCGATCATGGCGCAGATCGCAGCTTCGGCAATTGGTGTGCCGATCGAGCGTGTCCGCGTCATCTCGGGAGACACCGAGACGGCGCCCTATGGTGGCTCAACCTGGGCCTCGCGTGGCGCCAGCATCGGCGGCGAAACGGTGCTGATCACGGGCCGGGCGCTGCGCGACCAGCTTCTCGCGCTTGCAGCGGTGATCCTGCAAGAGCAGCCAAGCGCGCTCGATATTGCCGATGGTGTGGTCGTCGATGTAGGCGGTGGCCGGGAGCGCATCACCATCGCCGAATTGGCGCGCATCGCCTATTACCGTCCGGATACGCTGCCGCCCGGCGTGCAGCCGCAAATGACGGCTTCGCGCAATCATGTGCCGCGCGGCCAGGCCTTTGCCTTCACCAATGGCATGCAGGCGAGCCATCTCGAGGTCGATGTCGAGACGGGATTCGTCCGTCTGCTCGGCCATTGGGTGGTGGAGGATTGCGGTCGCATCATCAATCCGATGCTGGTCGATGAGCAGGTCCGTGGCGGCGTCGTGCAAGGCATCGGAGCGGCGCTCTTCGAGGAATGTATCTATTCCGCCGAAGGGCAATTGCTAAACGGCACAATGGCCGATTATCTCGTGCCCATGGCGAGCGAAATGCCCGACATTTATGTCGGCCATGTCTCGACGCCGACCCTGCATAGCGAGCTTGGCGCCAAAGGCGCGGGGGAAGCCGGAACGGCAGGGTCGTCGGCCGCCGTACTCAATGCCGTCAATGATGCTTTGCGGCCGCTGGGCGCGAGGCTCAGCGAAATACCGATGACGCCGGAACGTATTCTGAAAGCACTCAAAAAAATCTGACTGCGCCAAGACACCGATAAAAATGACAATGATAAAAATCGATGAGCAAAAATAAAGCCATTGAGAAGGGGAAGCGACCATGGACGAAACAAGATTTACAATCGGACGCCGCGCGCTTCTTGGCGGCGCGATCGCAACGCTCAGTGCGCCGGCGCTTTTGCTGCGCGCGGCGCGCGCCGAGGACGAGCCGATCAAGATCGGCTTTCCGACGCCGCTGACGGGTCCTTTCGGCGCCGAGGCGAAGGATCAGGTGCAATGCGCACAGCTTGCGATCAAACAATTCAATGCGGCGGGCGGCTTGAAGGGCCGTCAGGCCGAGTTGCTTGTCCGCGACGACAAGCTCAATCCGGGCGAAGCCGCGACGCGCACGCTCGAATTGATCGAAAAAGATAAGGTTGCTTGTATCGTCGGCGCGCTGTCGGCCTCGGTCCAGCTTGCCACCAATGAAGTCACCAAAGCGCGCGGCGTCGTTTATGTGTCGATCAGCCAATCGGATGCGATCACGGCGGCGCCCGATTTCAGCCGCACGACATTTCACGAAGCCTTGAACCCGCATATGACGGCTGGCGCCGTCGCACGCCACGTGTTCAAGCCCGGCATGAAGGTCGCGATCCTGCTCGCCGATTATGCCTATGGCCAGGAAATGGCGGCGGGCTTCCGACGCGCGGCGGAGGCGATCGGCGGTGTCGATATCGTGCTCGAACAAAAGCATCCTTTCGGCGCGGCCGATTATTCGACCTTTATCCCGGCCTTACGTGCTGCCAAGGCCGATGTCGTCTGCATCTGCAATTTCGGCCGCGATCAGGCGAATTCGATCAAGCAGGCGGTCGATCTCGGCTTGAAGCGGCAGAGCAAAATCGTCGTTCCCGTGCTTCTTTATAATCAGCGCCTGGCAGGCAGCGCCGACGCGTTCGAAGGGATCATCGGCGGCTCGAATTATTATTGGACGATCGAGGATCGCCTGCCAGCGGCGAAGGCCTTCAACGACGCCTATCGCTCTGAGACGAATGGCAACACACCGTCGGACTATGGTGCCTATGGCTATGCGGGCGTGCGCATCGTGCTTGATGCCATGCGCCGTGCGGGAAGCGTCGAGCCGGATGCGCTCGTGCATGAACTCGAGGGCGCCCATTACGAGACCTATAAAGGCCCCGAGACCATGCGGGCCTGCGATCACCAGGCCGTGCAATCCGTGCTGATCCTGGACTCGAAAGCCAAGGCTGCGATGAAAACCCCGTCGGATTTCTTTGATATCGTCGCGGTCGAGAACGGAACCGAAAAGAACCTGCGAAGCTGCGCCGATCTCGGTCACACGGTTGCCGCGCAATGAGCTTCGATCTCATCATGGCACAGCTCTTTGCCGGCGTGGCGCTTGGCGCGGTCTTCGTGCTGCTCTCGACTGGCCTCTCGGTGATCTTCGGCATGCTCGGCGTCGTCAATTTCGCGCATGGTGCCTTCTTCATGGTTGGTGCCTACGCGGGTGTCTTCATCCTCGCGCTCACCGGCAATTTCTGGATCGCACTCGCGGCCGTTCCGCTGCTCGTCGGCGCGATGGGGCTCGCGGTCGAGCGCTTTCTTGTCCGCCCGCTTTACGGACGCGGGTCCGATTATCCTTTGCTGCTGACCTTCGGTCTCGGCTATGTCCTGGTTGAAGTCGTCCGCATCCTTTTCGGCTCGGATGGGATGCCGTTCGAGACGCCGGAGCTTCTGACCGGCGGCATCGACATTGAAGGGCTCGGTTATTTTCAGACCTATCGCCTCTTCGTCATCGGCATGACGGGCTTGCTGATGCTGTGTCTCTGGCTGCTGCTTGAGCGCACGCGCTACGGGCTCATCATCCGGGCGGCTTCGCGCGATCCGGAGATCGTCGCCGTGCTCGGCGTCGATGTGAGGCGCGTCTTTCTGCTCGTCTTCGGTCTCGGAACCGGGCTTGCCGCGCTGGCAGGCCTGCTCGCTGCGCCGATGCGCACGGTCAATCCGGAGATGGGCGTCACCGTGCTCATCGAGGCTTTTGTCGTAACCGTCATCGGCGGCATGGGCTCGCTGCTCGGCGGCGCCATTGCAGGCATGCTGGTCGGCATCGTCGTCAGCCTCACCGCGCTTTTCATGCCCGAAATGTCGACCATATCGATGTTCGCACTGATGGCTTTGGTGTTGCTCGTCCGGCCTTATGGCTTGTTCGGCCGCGGAGTGCTGGCGCGATGATCCGCGATATCGCGCCCGTTCAGATCGCGCCCACCCGCATCGATTGGCCGATGCTCGCGCAGCGCTGGCGCGTGCCGCTTTTGGCCGTAGGACTTGCCGCGCTTCCGTGGATCGTTCCCTCGCAAGCGCTTGCTGTCAATATTCTGATCTTCGGTCTTTACGCGACAGGCTTCAACCTGCTCTTCGGCTTCACCGGAATGCTGTCCTTCGGTCATGCGGCCTTCTTCGGTGCGGGTGCTTACGGAACCGGCATTGCCCTCGCACGATTCGGAATCGGCTGGTTTGGCGCGATCGGGACCGGCATCGCCGTTGCCAGCGCGCTTGCGCTGTTGATCGGCGCGCTGTCGATCCGCTCGCGCGGGATCTATTTCAGCATGGTCACTTTGGCGCTGGCGCAGCTTATCTATTACATCGCTTTGCAGGCGACGGGCTGGACCGGCGGCGAAAACGGCTTGCGTGGTCTCACCGTCTTGACACTGCACATCGGTCCGCTGACGCTGAATTTCCTCGATCCCACGGTTAAATATTACGTCATCCTCGCCTTTGTCGTCGCGGCGCTCTGGGCCGTCTCGCGGCTTTTGAATGCGCCTTTCGGTGCGGCCATCGAAGCGATCCGTGAGAACGAGGGCCGCGCCGCTGCCTGCGGCTATGACGTGAAGCGAATCAAGCTTGTCGCCTTCGTGCTGTCAGGGTCCATTTGCGGCCTGGCTGGCGCGCTGAACGCGCTGCATCTGTCGATCGTGCCGATCGACTCGCTCTCCTATCAGACCTCGGGGCTCGCGGTGATCATGGTGCTGCTCGGCGGCGCCGGCACGTTTTTCGGTCCCTTCATCGGTGCCGCGATCTTTCTGCTGATCGAAGATGTTTTCTCGCTTTGGACGGTGCATTGGCAGCTCTTCGCCGGCATGGTTTTCATCCTCGCCGTTCTGTTCCTGCCGCACGGCGTCTGGGGAACCTTGGTCTCGTGGCGCAAGGGGCGGGAACCATGAGCGCCACGCCGGTTCTCGCCGCTGAAGGCATAGGCAAACGCTTCGGCGGCTTCACTGCGCTTGACGACGTCAATGTCGCCTTCGAACGCGGGCGCCTGACCGCGATCATCGGTCCGAACGGGGCTGGCAAGAGCACCTTCTTTTCATTGCTGTCGGGCGCGGTCGCACCGACTGAGGGTCATATTCATTTCGAAGGCGTCGATGTCGCGGGCGAGCCGCAACATCGTTTCGCACGGATGGGCATCGCGCGCTCCTATCAGATCACCAATCTCTTTCCGCAATTGAGCGTTCACGAAAACGTCCGGCTCGCGTGTCAGGCGATGCACGCGCCGGCGCGCCGCAGTCTCTGGCGGGACCGCACGCGTTATACGGGGCTTGCGGATGAGGCCGACGCGGCGCTGGCGCAGGTTGGACTTGCATCGCGCCGCAAACGCTTGGCGGCCTCTCTCGCGCATGGCGAACAGCGGGCGCTCGAAATCGCCGTCGCGCTTGCGAGCCGCCCGAAGCTGCTTCTGCTCGACGAGCCGACGGCGGGCATGAGCCCGGAAGAAACCAAGGAGATGATGGCGCTTATCGGACGGCTTGCCGCGGAGCGCACCGTGCTTCTCGTCGAACATAAGATGAAGATGGTCATGGGTCTTGCCGATCGGATCGTGGTCTTGCATCAAGGCAAGCTTCTCGCTTCGGGCACGCCCGACGAGATCCGTGCCGACGCGGCGGTGCGCCGCGTCTATCTCGGTGAAGGGAGATCCGGCCGTGGCTGAGACCTTGCTACAAGTTCGCGACCTCAATGCCTGGTATGGCGCAGCCCATGTCCTGCAAGGCATCAGCCTCGATGTCGGGAAGGCCGAGATCGTCGCGCTTGTCGGCCGCAACGGCGCCGGCAAGACGACGACGGTGCGCACGATCATGGGCCTGATCGCCAAGCGGTCGGGCACCGTCTTGTTCGATGGGATTGATCTCATGACACGGCAGCCCTATGAGCGCTTCGCACTCGGGCTCGGCTATGTGCCGGAAGAAAGGCGCATCGTGCCCGGACTGACCGTGCGCGAAAATCTGACGCTCGGACTTCTCGCTGCCCATCGCGGTGCCGCGTGGGAAGCTGACGCGATCGATGCCATAGTGACGCGCTTTCCGCGTCTCGGGGAGCGGTTGAATCAAGAGGCCGTCACCATGTCGGGCGGCGAGCAGCAGATGCTCGCCATTGCCCGCGCGATGCTGTCGCAGCCGAAAATGATCCTGCTCGACGAGCCGTCCGAAGGGATCATGCCGGCTCTGGTCGATGAAATGGCCGAGCTTTTTATTGAGCTCAAACGCGGCGGGATGAGCCTGCTTTTGATCGAACAAAATGTCGAGCTCGCACTGGAGATTTCCGATCGCGCCTATAACCTCGACCAAGGTAGGCTCGTGCACGAAGGCACCAGCGCAGAACTCCTCGCCGACGAGGCGATCCGCGAGCGCTATTGCGGTCTCATCACGGAACATCACGATGGAGCTTGAAGGACGCCACGAGATTTCGGCGCCACGACATCTCGTCTGGGCCGCTTTGAACGATCCGGACGCGTTGCGCGCCTGCATCCCCGGATGCAAGGAGCTGACGAAGACTTCGGACAATGGGTTCACGGCCCGCGTGGTGTCGAAGATCGGGCCGGTGTCCGCGTCCTTCTCCGGAACCGTCGAACTTTCCGACATCGATCCGGGGCATGCCTATACGATCACCGGAACCGGGCAGGGCGGCGTCGCGGGCTTTGCGAAGGGCAGCGCCCGCGTCGAGCTTGCCGATCAAGGGCAGGACAAGACGCTCCTGACCTATACGGCCAAGGCGGACATTGGCGGCAAGCTTGCGAGCGTCGGCAGCCGCATGCTGGAAGGAACGGCGCGCAAGACGGCAGACCAATTCTTTACCGCCGTCGCTGCGCATCTGTCGGGTGAGGTGCCAAAGACAGAGTCCGCGTCAATCGCACCGGACGAACCGATGGCGCTGTCTCAGCCATCGCAGCCAGCCGCTGCTTTTCCGCAAACCATCAAGGTCGAATTTGGCGAACTCAAAATCGTGACGAAGACGCCTTGGACAATTTTTGGGATGACTCTCGCCGCCATCTTCGGATGGCTCGCCGCGGCCGTGCTGGCCTGGCGGCTTTACCACTAAACTGAAGAACGCATCGCGACGCGATGTGACAGGAGATCGATATGCAGGCCGACACCGTCACTCATTATATCAAGGGCCAGCGCGCGAACGGCGCTGCCGGCGCCCGCTACGGCGATGTCTATAATCCGGCGACGGGTGAAATCGCGCGCCGCGTCGCGCTCGCAACAGAGGCCGAGGTCGAGCAGGCTGTGGCCGCTGCGAAAGCCGCCGCTCCGGGCTGGGCGGCGACAACGCCGCTGCGCCGTGCGCGCGTGATGTTCAAGTTCAAGGAGCTGATGGAACGCCACGCGCCGGAGCTTGCGGCCATCATCACGGCCGAGCACGGCAAGGTGCTGAGCGATGCGGCGGGCGAGATCACGCGTGGTATCGAAGTCATCGAATTCGCCTGCGGGATTCCCTATCTTCTGAAGGGCGACATGACAGAGGATGTGGGCGGCGGTGTCGATAGCTGGTCGGTGCGCCAGCCGCTCGGAGTCACCGTCGGTATCACGCCCTTCAACTTTCCGGCCATGGTGCCTTTGTGGATGTTTCCGGTGGCGCTCGCCTGCGGCAATTGCTTCATCCTGAAGCCCTCCGAGCGCGATCCCTCCGCCAGCCTGTTTATGGCGGATCTCTTGAAGGAAGCGGGTCTGCCCGACGGCGTGTTCAATGTCGTGCAAGGCGACAAGCTCGCCGTCGATACGCTGCTGCACCATCCCGATGTCGCGGCGATCAGCTTCGTCGGCTCGACGCCGATCGCCGAATATATTTATGCGACAGGCACCGCGCATGGAAAGCGCGTCCAGGCACTGGGCGGAGCAAAGAACCATATGGTCGTGATGCCGGACGCCGACTTGAACCAGGTCACCGACGCTTTGATGGGCGCCGCCTATGGATCGGCCGGCGAGCGCTGTATGGCGATTTCCGTCGCGGTAGCGGTCGGCAAGATCGGCGATGCGCTGGTCGAGCGGCTCACACCCGTGGTCCAGACGCTGCACATTGGCGCGGGTGTCGATCCGACGTCTGAAATGGGGCCGCTCGTCACCAAGACCCATCTCGACAAGGTC
>JAATEW010000148.1 GCA_015655535.1 Hyphomicrobiales bacterium
CTCGACAGGCTGAAAGCGGGCGATACGAAGATCGAGGCGATCGTCGCCGCCGTCTATAAGGATCTCGATCCGCGCTTGCGCGGCGCCGCGGCGCTGTCAGTCTTCGCGCATATCGAAGATCTTGTCGCACGCGAGCAAGTTGCGCCGGAGGGCCAAGCGACGCTCACCGAATCTTATCACCTGCTCTGATTATTTCGAAGCCTCCGCCTCGAGCGCCTGCTGGAATTGCTTGATGCGATAGGCATTGGCGCCGAAATCATGCTGGCCGATGCGCGAGACGGAGCGCATATCGACGCGGGTCTGGCCGGCCTGCGGCCTTATGCGGATCGTCACGTCGTCGGGCAGGCCCAGGATCAGCCCGCGGACCACCGCGTCGACATGGCCGACGCCGGAGCGTCCGCCGGGCGAGGTCTGATCGACGATCTGCCAATGTTTGGCAATCGCGACTTTCAGCACGGTTTTATAGGCCTCGTCGGCATCGAGATCGAGGAGGATCGGCTGAACGGCGGGATAGGCGCGCTTTTGCTGCTGCCGCAGATCGTCGGATACGGGTTCCGGCGTCACGCCATTGCGCGCGGCAAGCGCTTTTTTTGAACGCGCAAAAGCCGGCGGGTCGTCGATATCGGTCGATACATCGGCGAGCACTGGCAATCTGATCGCCTGCACGGCGAGAAAGCCGGGATAGCCCAGAAGCAGAAAGGCGAGAGCCAAGCCCGCCAGCAGCCGCCCTGTGCCTTTGCGCCCCGTCTGCCAGATCACGATGATCGCTGCGCCGGCGCAGAGAACGGCGATACAGGCGATGGCGAAGGACGAGCCGAGGATCGCATAGACTGGCGTCGGATCGAGGCCGGTCCGCGCCGACAGAATGCCGATACCGGCCACGGCCAAAGCGAAAAAGCCGAGGCGCCGGCTCCAAATGGCCGTCTCGGCATAGGGCTCTTCGACGATCAGACGCCGCATGAAAAGACACTCATCCGCAAAATTCGAGACCGCCCGCCGCTGTTACTTGCAAATCCCTCGACCGGTTTGCAAGCGTTCCGCGGGAACCGCGTCCATGGGTTCGCGCAACAGATTCCTAACCATAGCACCAAGAAACTCTGCGCAAAAACTTAAGATTCTTCATGCCTCATTAACCGCATGCGCCGACCATCCGCGGGCCCCGGATCCTGTTTCCGTCCTCGCGTAAGAGTTGATCACATGCAAGAGCAAGCTTTATTGGAAGTCCCCGCAAGCCCCGCAACCGGCACAAACGATCTTTTATCGCGGCTTTATCGCGAGATCGGGATCTCGGCCGTCGCCGCCGCACTTGAGATTAACCATCCGCATGACGACCGGCCGCTGATCGAAACCCTCATGCTCCCGGTGGCGCAGCCTGCGGCAAGATGAGCGTTGCTGAATTATGCCATGATCTTAAATGACAAGGTTCGCATCGTCCGTTTCGGCGATCGCGCCATGGTGTTTTCAGAATGACTCTTCTCAGCCGCCGTGTGGTCCTGCAAGGTCTCGGCGGGCTCATGGTTACCGGTGTGGCCTCCGGTGCCTATGCCACGGTGATCGAACCTGGCCTCATGCTCGACGTGACCTCTTACAGGGTCACGCCGCCGCGCTGGCCAAACGGGCTTGAGCTGAAAGCCGCCATTCTCGCCGATATTCACGCCTGCGAACCTTGGATGTCAGCCGGCCGCGTCCGCCAGATCGCGGAAGTCGCCAATGCGCTTTCGCCCGACATTATCTTCCTGCTCGGCGACTTTAACGGCGGCCATCGCTTCGTCACCGGCCTCGTCATGCCGGATCAATGGGCCGAGGCGCTTTCGATTCTGAAAGCCCCGCTTGGCGTTTATGCCGTGCTCGGCAATCATGATTGGTGGCATGGACCGATCCCCGGCATGAAGGGCGACGACGGCGACAGCGTTCGCCGCGGTCTGCGCCACGCCGGTGTCACCCTGCTTGAAAACGACGTGGTCAGCCTGCGCAAGGGCGATCAGAGCTTTTGGGTCGCGGGCCTCGGCGATCAAATGGCCCATCCGGCCGGACAGCATCATTTCCATGGCGCCGACGATCTTCCGGCGACACTCGCCAAAGTGACGGATGACGCTCCCGTCGTCCTTCTGGCGCATGAACCCTACCTCTTCCACCGAGTGCCTGCCCGCGTCGCCCTGACGCTCTGCGGCCATACGCATGGCGGACAGGTCAATCTGCCTGTCATCAGCAAGATCTACGATAGAGCGCATTTCGGCACCGACAAAATCTATGGCCATATCATCGAGGATGATCGCCATATGATCATCTCCGGCGGCCTTGGAACCTCGATCGCGCCGGTCCGCGTGATGCGGCCGCCCGAGGTCGTATCGGTGACGCTAACCGGCAGCGGCGATTCAAAGCCGGTCGTGTAGACCCAATTCCGAAATAACTCGTCACGAGTCGGCGGATGAGATGGAGGGCCGCCCGATCGACGGCCTCTCTTCCGTATGCGCAGGCTCAAGTCGAGCGCCAGAGCCTCATTTTCATCGCGCGTTTGTTCGTCTCGTCCCCCGGCAGCCGCCGTCATACCCATGACGCGCGCGGCAGGCAGGCGAATGACACATTTCGGGGCAATATATTTCCGTGTCTGATATAGGAAGGCCGGAAAGCATGACTAATTTTGTAGATTATTAAATCGCGCGTCATTAGCGGGTCGAAGCACTAAGAGTGGACAGATCAATGGCAGAAGCACCGGTGGACAGCCGAAAAAATCTCAAAAACCGCACTAAGCTCGTTCATGCCGGCCGCAAGCCTTCTGAACAATCCGGCTTCGTCAATACGCCGATCTATCGCGGCTCGACCGTCCTCTTTCCGACGCTTGACGATCTCATGGCGCGGCGGATGCCCTTCACCTATGGGACGCAAGGGTCGCCGACGACGGAGGCGCTGGAGACCGCGTGGACGGAACTCACCGGGGCCAAAGGCACGGTCCTCGTGCCGACCGGGCTCGCGGCCATAGCCATCGCGCTTCTCGCGGTCGTCAAGGCCGGCGATCATATCCTTGTGAGCGATTCCGTCTATCGCCCCAATCGCACGTTCTGCGATACGATTTTAAAGCGCATGGGCGTCGAGACCACTTATTACGAGCCGATGATCGGCCCTGGTATCGAAGCGCTGATCCGTCCCAATACGAGCGTCATCTTTCTCGAAACGCCGGGATCGCAGACCTTCGAGGTGCAGGATATTCCGGCGATCGTCGCCATCGCGCGCGCCAAGGGCATCTGCACCATCCTCGACAATACATGGGCGACGCCGCTCTTCTTTCAGGCGCATGCGCATGGCATCGATATTTCGCTCGAAGCCGGGACAAAATATCTCTCCGGCCATTCGGATCTTTTGCTCGGCCTCGTCTCGGCCAACGAGATCTGGTATCCGGCGCTGCATGCGACCTTCGATGCTTTCGCCATGTGCCCCGGTCCCGAAGACGTGTTCCTGGCACTGCGCGGCATGC
>JAATEW010000390.1 GCA_015655535.1 Hyphomicrobiales bacterium
AAAGGCACGCGCGACAATCCGCAGGGCAAATTCTCCGAACTCGTCGCCGATTTCGGCGGCCAGGAGAATGCCTTCACCTCGAACGACTACACCGCCTATTTCCAGCGCGTGCCGAAGGATCACCTGTCGGTCTGCATGGAATATGAGGCCGACCGGATGAAGAACCTCGTCCTGTCCGACGAGGTGGTCGCACCCGAGCGCGACGTCGTTCTCGAAGAGCGCCGCATGCGCACCGATTCCGATCCGTCCGATCAATTGAACGAAGCGGTTCAGGCCGCGCTTTTCACGCATCATCCCTATGGCAAGCCGATCATCGGCTGGAGCCATGAGATCGAGAGCCTCGAGCGCGCCGATGCGCTTGGCTATTACAATCGCTTCTATACGCCCGAAAACGCGATCCTCGTCGTTGCCGGCGATGTCGAGCCGGCGACGGTTGTCGAGCTTGCCCGCTCGATCTATGGAAAGATCGCGGCGCATGGCGAAGCGCCGAAGCGCTTCCGTCCTCAAGAGCCGGAGCCGCGCGCGCATCGCCTCGTCAAGCTCGCCGACGAAAAGGTCGAGCAGCCTTCGCATCAGGCCGTCTATCTCGTCCCGTCCTACCGGACGGCCGAGCCCGGTGTCGGCGAGGCGCTCGAAGTTCTGGCGCATCTTCTCGGCGGCGGCCAGACGAGCCTTTTGTTCAAATCGCTGGTAATCGACCAGAAGATCGCAGTCGCGGCCGGCGCGCATTATGCGGGTACGGCGGTCGATCAGACGCGCTTTTATCTCTACGGCATGCCGGTGCCCGGCGTCAGCCTCGAGACGCTCGATGCGGCTATCGACGCGGTCGTTGCCAAGGTCGTACGCGATGGCATCGAAGAGGCCGATCTCACCCGCGCCAAGACAAGGCTCGTGGCGGAAGCGATTTACGCGCAGGATAATCAAGCGACGCTCGCTCGTTGGTACGGCGCCTCGCTTGCGACCGGCCTGAAGCTCGAAGATATCGCGGCCTGGCCCGACCGGATCGAAGCGGTCACCGCCGAGGACGTGAAAAAGGCGGCGCGTTGGCTCGACAAAAGGCGCGGCGTAACCGGCTTCCTGCTGCCGGTTCATCAGGACGCGCAAGGCATGGCAGCGGAATAGGCTTCGCGCGGCCGGCCGCATCTTCTGCGCGCGGACCAACGGGTTCGCGGCGACACCTTCATTGGACGTTTTAGGACATGACAGCACTGGCCAAGACCGAAAGCCCCTCCCGCGCCGCGAGCGTTCAGAAAGTCGTCTCGAAAGGCGGCATCGAAGCCTGGCTTGTCGAGGATTATGCGGTGCCGCTCGTCGCGCTTGAATTCGCGGTGAAGGGCGGTGCGGCGCAGGATCCGCAAGGCAAGCCCGGCGTCGCCACCATGCTCGCCGGCCTGCTTGACGAAGGGGCAGGGCCCTATGACTCGGACGCGTTTCATCGCGCGCTCGACGATCATGCGATCGAAATGTCCTTTTCGGCCGATCGCGACGTGTTGGGCGGGCGCATGCAAACGCTCTCGCGCAATAGCGACCGCGCCTTCGAGCTTTTGCGCATGGCGGTGACGCAGGCGCGGCTCGACGAGGAACCTTTGGAACGGGTGCGCAGCCAGCTTTACGCCGGTCTCAAGCGCGAGGTGAACGATCCGGATTATGTCGCGGGCCGCACCTTCCGGGCCATGTCCTATCCGGGCCATCCCTATAGCGCACCAGTGCGCGGCGAACTCGAAAGTCTGCCGGCGCTGACCCGCGCCGATCTTCTCGCCATGCGATCCTCGATGCTCGCCCGCGATACGTTGAAGATCGCGGTCGTCGGCGCCATCGATGCCGTGACGCTCGCCAAGCATCTCGACGACGTTTTCGGCGACCTGCCGGAAAAATCGAACCTCGGTGTTATCGGCGACATCGATGTCGCCGGTGCGGGCATGCGCTATGTCGTCGATGTTGACGTGCCGCAATCGACGATCCGCTTCGGCCGCCAGGGCATCGGCCGCAAGGATGTGGATTTCGTGCCTGCGACCGTGATCAATCATATTCTCGGCGGCGGCATTTTCTCAGCGCGGCTCTTCCGCGAGGTCCGCGAAAAACGCGGTCTTGCCTATTCGGTCTATTCGCAGCTCGCGACCTACGATCATGGCGCCATGCTGATCGGCGGCACCTCGACCAAAAACGAGCGCGCGGCGGAATCGATGGATGTCATCCAGGCCGAAATCTCGAACCTCTCCGAGCATGGCCCGACCGAGGAAGAACTCGACAAGGCGAAGAAATATCTGATCGGCTCTTATGCGCTTCGCTTCGACACATCGACGAAGATCGCCGGCCAGCTCGTGCACCTGCAGAGTGAGGGCTATGACGTGACCTATCTCGACGAGCGCAATAAGCTGATCGCCGCCGTCACGATGGAAGACGCCAAACGTGCGGCCAAGCACCTCTTCGGCGATGCGAAGCTTTTGGTGGCGGTGGCCGGCCGGCCCGAAGGGATGTAGGGAGCACTTCCTTCTCCCCTTGCGGGAGAGAAAAGTGCCGCCTCCAATATTTGCGCCGCAAGGTGAGATATCGTCATTCATCCGATGGCGGACATTTTCGGCGAGACGGTATCGCTTTTGTCAATGACGCCGGAAGGGCCGCCGCCTGCGGCGGTCGCACGCAGATAAGTTTACGCAATCTGCGTAAACTTATCTGCGTGCGATCATTGACTGAAGCGATCCGCTCGCCATGCTCGCCGCCAAGAGATGATCGGCAAGCTGTGAATGACGGTAGAATGTCCGGCTGCAGGCCCCTCATTCCGTCGGCTCCGCTGACCTCGCCACTTTTCTTTTCATAAATGGAAGACGGCTTCTCCAAGCTTAGCCAGGCTTTCCTAAGAAGTTTGCGTAAAAGCCGCCTTGCCGCCCATTGCATGCGTGCCGATGTAATCTGGACGCGTTAGAGTCCGAAGAATCACCGTCACTCTGGCGTCAAGAACCCCATGCCCGTTCGCCGTCTTGATCCTCTTCTTGTTGACCGCATCGCGGCGGGCGAAGTCATTGAGCGTCCGGCGGCGGCGGTGAAGGAGCTGATCGAAAATGCGCTCGATGCCGGCGCTGGCCGCATCGAAGTCGCGATCGAGGCGGGCGGGCGCCGCCTGATCCGCGTTATCGACAATGGCAGCGGCATGAGCGCTGAGGATCTCGATCTCGCGGTCGAACGCCACGCGACTTCGAAGCTCGCCGACGGCGATCTGTCGGCAATCGCCACCTTGGGCTTTCGCGGCGAGGCTTTGCCGTCGATCGCCTCCGTCGCGACGCTCGATATCGCAACCCGCGATGATGATGCCGCGCATGGCTTCGCGATCCGCGTCGATCAAGGCTTGAAGCGCGCGATCGTGCCGGCCGCGCAGAACCGGGGCACGCGCGTCGAAGTGCGCGATCTTTTCGCCGCGACTCCTGCCAGACTCAAATTTCTGAAGAGCGACCGGGCCGAAGCCCAGGCCGTGAAAGATGTCGTGCAGCGTCTTGCGATGGCGCATCGGGATGTCGGCTTTGCCTGTTCGGGGCCGGATATTTCGAGCTTCGATTACAAGCCGTGTGAGGCTTCGGATGAAGGGCTTCTTGCGCGTCTGGCGCAAGTGCTCGGCAATGATTTCCGCGCCAATGCGCTGCATGTTTTGGCGGCGCGGGAGGGCACGACACTGGAAGGCTATGCTGGATTGCCGACCTGGCACCGCGCCAATGCCTCGGCACAATATCTCTTCGTCAATGGGCGCCCCGTCCGCGACAAGGTTTTGTTGGGCGCGGTGCGCGCCGCCTATCTCGATTATCTGCCGCCTGGCCGCTATCCGGCGCTGGTGCTGTTTCTTAATTGCGATCCGCGCGAAGTCGATGTCAATGTGCATCCCGCCAAGGCCGAAGTCCGGTTTCGCGATCAAGGCCTTGTGCGCGGCCTCATCATCGGCGCGCTGAAACAGACATTGGAAGGCGCGCTGCATCGCGCCTCGCCGACCAATGGCGCTTCGGCCATGCTCGATCGCATCCATCGCCATGCGCCGCATGCGCAGGACTCGCAATGGATTTCGGAACACGCGGTCGAGTGGGACTGGCGGCAATCGCCGTCGCGGCCAACGGGTTTTGCCGAGCCGCATCAGGAGCGGTTCGACACGTGCCTGATGCCGCAGGCCGATACGCGGCCGCATGAGGCCATGCCGTCCGGTCAAGCCGCCGTCGATGCGCCGCTCGGCGCCGCGCGGGCGCAATTCCACGATACTTACATTCTGGCCCAAACGCGCGACGGCATCGTCATCGTCGATCAGCATGCAGCGCATGAGCGGCTCGTCTATGAGCGCCTAAAGGCGGCGCGGGCCGCGCAAGGAATCGAACGCCAAATCCTGCTCATTCCGGCCGTGGTCGAAATGGCCGAAGCCGATGTCGAGCGCATCATCGATGCGGCGCCGCGCCTGGTGGAATTCGGGCTCGTCGTCGAAGGGTTTGGCCCCGGCGCCGTGGCGGTGCGGGAAATGCCCTCCGTGCTGAGAGGCGGTGACGTTGCTCACCTGGTGCGCGATCTCGCCGATGTGCTCGCTGAGGACGAACGCACGGCGGTGCCTTTGGAGCGCCGCCTCGACCATGTTCTGGCGACCATGGCCTGCCATCATTCGGTGCGCGCCGGGCGCCATCTGAGCGCCGAGGAGATGAATGCGATTTTGCGCGAGATGGAGCGCACGCCGGGCTCCGGCCAATGCAACCACGGCCGCCCGACCTATATCGAACTGACCCTCGCCGATGTCGAGACATTGTTCGGGCGGCGGTGAGGAGGCTCTTTCCTGGACGCCGTCATGCCCGGCCTTGAGCCGGGCATCCAGGAACAAGACGTGTTTGTTTCGATTCTCGAGCCTGGATGCGCGGGTCAAGCCCGCGCATGACGCGGCGAGGACGGCTATCTCACGGCAAAACGCTGCCGAGCTTATAGAACGGGTGCAGCACCTCCACCGGGAACGTGCATTCATACGAGCCTTCGACATAGGCGCCGAGTTCGTAAGGATCGAAGGTCACTGTGCCTTGCGCCGCCGTAAAGGACCATCTGTCGAATTTGCTGAGATCGTCGCCGATCGTGCTGCGCAATTCCTTCATCGCGGCCGGGCTTTGATCGTAATCCGGCATTTTCTCGGCCTTCTGCGCTTTGATCTGCGTGAGACAAAGCTCTTCGAGCTTCGGGAAGGCGGCAGGCTCGAACACGTCGCCGAAGCTCAGATCCTTGCCTTTGGCAACATCGATATTGATGCCGTTGGTCCCGCTATTGCCATGCGCGCCGCCGGAAAACAGATAGGTCTCCATCGAGGCCGACAGAAATTGCGGCGACGCATATGTGACGCGCAGATGCAGATCATAAGTATAGGTCATGTCGGGCTGATCGCCCTTATCCTTGGCCGAGGGCGCGTCCTTCAGCAATTTATCGATTTCGGCGTTGAACAGTTTTTCACCGGGCAGGACCGGCGCGGCGAATTTCGAAACGGTGATGTCCTGCTCGTAGAGCTTGGCGGTGCCGGCCTGTGCGACCGTGACGGGGACGAGATCATGTCCCGTGCCTGGGCCCGACTCTGGCCTGCCTTGCAGATAGGCGGCGCGGCGCTGCGTCCAATCGATCAGGCATTTGACCGAAGGCTTTTTATCGTCGGCGCAGAAATTGGTCCTGAGCTTCAGCCAGGCGCGCTGCGATTGAAGAAGCTGCTTTTTCTCGGCCTCCGGGGCGCGCCCATAAAGCGCCGACCACGCGCCATCCATCGCCTGATCGGCGGCTTGAGCCGCCGGATCGGCGCAGATCGCCTTTTCGAGAGGCGAAGCCGCTTTCTGGCAATCCATGGCCAGCGCCGGCTGGGCAAGGCCGAAGGCAATGATGGTAAAGGCCAAAATGCCGGGCAGGCTGGACTTATGTGTCAAATGCGCCGCTCCTTCAGGTGGTTCTAAAACAGAGGTTACACGGGCCTCAAACGATGGCATAGACTGGCTTTATGAACGTTCTTCTCATCGGCGCCGGCGGCCGCGAGCATGCGCTTGCCTATGCCTTGCGCAAAAGCCCCAAACTCAACCGGTTTTTTGTCGCGCCCGGCAATCCCGGTATCGAAAGACTGGCCAAATCCGTCATTCTCGCCAGCGGCGATCATGAGGCTGTCATCGCCTTCTGCCGCCGCCAGGCCATCGATTTCGTCGTGATCGGCCCAGAGGGCCCGCTCGTGCGCGGCCTTGTCGATGCCCTCGAAGAGGAAGGCATAGCGGCTTTCGGGCCGTCCGAGGACGCGGCCTTGCTCGAAGGCTCGAAAGCCTTCGCCAAAGAGGTCTGCAAATGTTTCGCGGTGCCGACCGCGGCTTATGCGAAATTTACCGACGCCGAGAGCGCCAGAGCCTATGTCCGCGAAAAAGGTGCGCCGATCGTCGTCAAGGCGGATGGATTGGCCTCGGGCAAAGGCGTCACGGTTGCCGAATCCGTCGCCGAGGCGGAGGCCGCGATCGAGTCCATGTTCGGCGGCCAATTCGGCGAGGCCGGCGAGACGGTCGTCATCGAAGAAAAGCTGATCGGCGAAGAAGTCTCCTTCTTCGTGCTCTGCGATGGGACGCGGGCGCTGCCGCTGGGTTCGGCGCAGGATTATAAGCGCCTCGGCGAAGGCGATACCGGCCCGAACACCGGCGGGATGGGCGCCATTTCGCCGTCGCCCCTCATGGACGAGGCGATGACCGCCCGGGTGATGACGGAAATCATCGAGCCCGTGGTTGCCGGCATGGCGGAATTGAACCGGCCTTTCGTCGGCGTTCTTTATGCCGGACTGATGCTGACGGCCGATGGGCCGAAGGTGCTCGAATTCAACGTGCGCTTCGGCGACCCGGAAACGCAGGCGCTTCTGCCGCAATTGCAAACCGATCTGCTGCCGCTGTTCAAGGCCTGTTCCGACGAAAACATGCCGATGGATCCGGTAAAGCTTTCCGGCAAAAACGCTGTGACCGTCGTGATGGCCGCGCCCGGCTATCCGCTCGATCCGCAGCTTGGCTCCGAGATCAAAGGTCTCGATGCGGTGGAAGACATGCCGGGCGTCATCGTCACCCAGGCCGGCACGAAAAAGGACGGCAAAAGATTGCTCGTCGATGGCGGGCGGGTGTTGAGCGTCACCGGCCTCGGCGCCGATCTCGCAGAAGCCCGCGAAAAGGCCTATGCGGCCGTCGCTGCGATCGATTGGCCCGAGGCGGTCTACCGCAAGGACATCGGCGCGGGGAAAGTGTGAATCCCATACGCTGATCGTTGGCATCCCCTCTCCCCTTGCGGGAGAGGGTGGTCTGCGGAGCAGACCGGGTGAGGGGTCGTTCAATCGTTCAGTAGATTTATTATCCGTTGTATGGCGAGGTCGGGCGATCCGATGACGAGATCGTTTGATATCCGCAGGACGCGAAAGCCCTCGCTCCGAAACCATTCGTCTCGCACCGCATCGTGCTGGCTTCGTGCGGCATGCGAGGGGCCATCGACCTCTACAACCAGCCGTTTCTCAAAGCAGGCGAAATCAGCAATATAATTGCCAATTGGAACTTGTCTGCGAAATTTGAAATCGCCGCATCGGCGATCGCGCAAAGCACGCCATACGACGGCTTCCGCGTTGACCGATGCTTTGCGTTGGCCGCGCGCCAGACGCGTCATCACCTTCAAAGGTGTTGGATCGGCCACAGATACCCCTCACCCGGTCGGCTCCGCCGACCACCCTCTCCCGCAAGGGGAGAGGGGACGCCAACGATTAGCAAAAGGATTTTCACCGATTTGCTCTAGGAGGGGAAGGGCGCGCATCAATTACGCCGCCCTTAAAAACAAAAGCTGCGTGTCATCGTAGCGGCGCGTTTCAAGCAATGTGAAACCCTCAGACAGGGCGATCTTGGCCTCGGCCAATTCCTCCACGACGACCAAGGCGCCTGCGGTCAGCCATCCGCCTGAAGCCAGGCTCGCAAGAGCAGACTCGGCGAAGCCC
>JAATEW010000095.1 GCA_015655535.1 Hyphomicrobiales bacterium
GAAGCGCGCGCCTTGAAGCGCTCGATGAACTTGATCTCCTTGGCGAGCATCGCCTGCTGCCGTTCGAACTGGGCCTGCTGCTGTTTCTCGTTCTGCGCGCGTTGCTGCTCGTAGAATTCATAATCGCCCGAATAGGTCGTGAGGGCGCCGCCGTCGATCTCCACCACCTTGGAGACGATGCGGTTCATGAACTCGCGGTCGTGCGAGGTCATCAGCAAAGCGCCATCATAGCCTTTGAGGAATTGCTCCAGCCAAATGAGGCTTTCCAAGTCGAGATGGTTGCTCGGCTCGTCGAGCAGCATGGCGTCGGGCCGCATGAGAAGGATACGGCCGAGCGCGACGCGCATCTTCCAGCCGCCGGAGAGAGCGCCGACGTCGCCTTCCATCATCTCCTGGCTGAAGGAAAGGCCGGCCAAAACTTCGCGCGCCCGGCCCTCAAGCGCATAGCCGTCGAGCTCCTCGAAATGCCCCTGGACTTCGCCATATCGCTCGACGAGTTGCTCGATCTCATCGAGCCGGCTTGGATCGCCCATGGCGGCCTCGAGTTCCGCCAGTTCGGCCGCGACAGCGCTCACCGGTCCTGCGCCGTCCATCACCTCGGAGACGGCGCTGCGGCCCGACATTTCGCCCACATCCTGGCTGAAATAGCCGATGGTGACGCCGCGATCGATCCCGACCTGGCCCTCGTCGGGAAACTCCTGCCCCGTGATCATCCGAAACAGCGTCGTCTTGCCGGCCCCATTGGGCCCGACAAGACCGACCTTCTCGCCTTTTTGAAGCGCAGCGGAGGCTTCGATAAAGAGGATCTGGGAGCCATTCTGCTTACTGATGTTTTCAAGGCGAATCATGGGCGCGGGAGAACCTGGAGGAGCTGCGGCGGCGCCCTTATGCCACGTGTCGCATCAGATGAAGAGGGCTCTCGACCGCGACAAGACGCGCCGCCTCGCTTAGTGTCCAAGCATCGCATCGCCGAGCCGAAGCGGCATCGCCAGGATGTCGCCGGCGGAATCGACCTGGAAGATACCCGGCGCGCTGCCTCCCGCGCCTGTTTCGCCGTTGCGGGCGATATGTTCGAGTTCCGGAAGAGCCTCGATGAATTTACTGTGACCGAGAAAATCGCCGCCCTGGACTTGCGACAGATCCACGACCTTCAGATCGTATCGCTCGATCGCCGCCTGCGCTCTTGGATTGTCAACCAAGGCGTTGCCGACACGGGATATGTCGCCCGCGATGCGCTGCGAGGCCGCGAGCGCCAGATCGTTCTTAGAAAGTGCGACGATGATGGGCCGTTTCAGCTTTCCGATCACGTCGAGCTGCGACACGAAGACATCGACATCTATATCCGGCGACAGCAAGACGACATTGCCGAGCTTGTCGAGGAAAGGCGATTTCGCGCGGAGCTTGGCTTGACGCAGGGTTTCGACAGCGAGCCAATTGCCCATGCTATGCGCAACGAGATTGATAGACTTGACCTTGGGAATGCGGGCGATTTCGTTCAGGACTTGTTCGAGATAATCGCGCGAATAGGTCGAGCTCTCGCGATCCGCCAGATAGCCGGTCAATGTTCCAAACGAAGGCCAAGCAAAGAGCACGGTCGTTTCATCATAGCTACGGTCGGCCTTGAGTTGCGCCATCCGGAAAACCGCTTCCTGATAGTTCGTATTATAGCCATGCACGAAGACGAGGACATTGCCGTCCTGGTTCTTTTTGACTTCCAGCTGTTGTGCGATGGCTACGGAAAAACCGCTCTCATCCAGCGGGCGCTCGCTGGTGACGACAAAATCTTTTCCAGGATTTCCAGGCGCCTGCGATGGCCACTCAATCTGACCCGCTACATGGCTCGGCGGCAACGAAATGGCATATTGTTCGTAGTTGATGCCATGCGCGCGGCCATTGGTGAAAAACACCTCCGACCCTTCCGAGCGCTGGCGTGTGGTGGCGGCTAGGATCGAAACGGATTTGGCGCCCTCGGCTGTGGAAGCGACAGGAATGAGCACGTCGCCCGTCGGCCTTGAGGCGCAGCCGGCGGCAGCAAGCCCGATCAAGGTTAACGCAATGACTGCCCTCAGCCGCGAAGATTTGCCCGCGGCGCTTCTACCGTCCATCGGAGGCCCCCGTGTCCAACCCGACGATTACACCATATCGGTTAATAGCCCGCCTGAATTCAGCGTGACTGCAAGCCCGGCATCCATGGCGCTTGCCAACTATCGGCAAACACCTGATATTGCTAGAGTTTTTTACGGCGGTTTCGATTGCTTTATAAAAATTTAGATCCAGACCCAAGCTGCCTTAGTCGAAGACCACGCCGAGGCCTTCTTGCGCGAAGACCACCTCGATCGCTTGCAACAATTGATGCAGATCGTCGATCTCGAACGGATCCTTGTCGTGCGGCGCGTCCCAGCCCGTGATATCGTCGAGATAGACGATCACGTCCGTGTCGTCGTCTTCCTCGTCGAAATCGTTGACGCAGCATCTGACCGTCATCGTCCGCTTGCCGTGGGTGATGCGGATCGCCCCCTCAATGATGACGACGGCGAAATCGGCCTTCTCGGTTTTTGACATAGATTCAAGCCTCGTTTTGCCGCGCAACGACCACAACTTTGCGCATCAGACTCGGAAGCGCCTCCCCGTCGAGCGCTTTGGCGCTCACCCAGCGGCATCCTTCGGGCGTCGCGGCATTTTGCGGGACATCGGCCACAAACACAAAAAGCGTCAAGGCAAAATGCGTGAAGACATGCTCCACGGCCGGCATAAGCTTGCGATAGGAGGCAGGCATGGGCGCCTCCTGCAAGGCCTGGGCAAGATCGAAATCGCCCGACCATTGCGTGCCGGGAATTTCCGTCATGCCGCCGAGAAGGCCCTTGGGCGGACGCGTGCGCACCAAAACCGCGCCATCGGCGCGGCGCAGAAAGAAGGCGGCGCCGCTGCGCGAGGGCCTCTCCGCCTTCGGCGCCTTGCGCGGATAGGTTTCCGCATTGCCCAAGGCCGAGGCCTTGCAGCCAGACCGCAAGGGACAAAGCGCGCAGGCAGGACTGCGCGGCGTGCAGATGGTCGCGCCCAAATCCATCATGGCCTGCGCATAATCGCCTGGCCTCAAATCAGGCGTCAGCAGATCAGCCTTGCCTTTGATCAGAGGCTTCGCCCCCGGCAGAGGCTCTTCGATCGCAAAGAGCCGCGCGATGACGCGTTCGACATTGCCGTCGACGACGGTCGCACGCCGATCGAAGGCGATAGCGGCGATGGCCGCGGCCGTATAGGGCCCTATGCCCGGGAGCGCCAAAAGCGCCTCTTCACGATCAGGGAAAATCCCGCCGTGCTCGCCGGCGACCACTTTGGCGCAAGCGTGCAGGTTGCGCGCGCGGGAATAGTATCCTAACCCGGCCCATTGTTTCATGACCTCTTCCGTCGGCGCCTCGGCCAAAAGCCCGACCGCCGGCCAGCGCGCGAGAAAAGCCTTAAAGTAAGCTTTGACCGCCGCGACGGTGGTCTGCTGGAGCATGATTTCGGAGAGCCAGACGGCATAGGCATCCGGCCGCTGGCCGGGCAGCGCGCGCCAGGGCAGAACGCGCCGATGCCGGTCGTACCAGGCGAGAAGTTCCGGCGCGATCCGGTCCGCGGCCATCCGCGGTTCGGCCAAGGGCCTATCGGCAAGCTCATACATGCGCCCGGTTTAGCCGTATCGAGCCCCTCCGCATAGGCCATAGGCGTCCGCCAAGACGGAAGGTTGTGAAAGACGCCGCCATATAAGCTGCCTAAAGAGTGCGCAACGCATTTTACCACATTCGCAGCCAGGCGCTTTGCGTCTATAAAAGCCCATGCAGAAATTCGGTCCGCGCAAATCCTCCTGGTCGCAGCCGCTGGCCGATCTCGTCGGCGCCGCGATGGACCCGGTGTTGGCGCGGCAAGGGTTCGGCCAGTCGAATATTATTCTTTATTGGGATGATATTGTAGGCGAACGCATCGCGTCGGCCTCTCAACCATTGAAGCTGCAATGGCCGCCGCGCGGGAAGAACACAAATCCCGGCCGCGGAATCGAACCGGCCGGTCTCGTCATAAGAGTCGAAAGCGGCTTCGCGCTTGAGTTGCAGCATCTGGCCCCCGTCATCATCGACCGGGTCAATGCGCATCTCGGCTGGAAATGCGTCGGCCGCCTGCTTTTGAAACAAGGACCCATCGTCCGCCGCGAGACGGCAAAGCGCCGCAATGCGCCGATCAGCCCCGCCGCGCTGGCGGAAGCCGAAAAAACTGTCACACATATCGGCGACATTGCTCTGCGCGAAGCCTTGACGCGGCTCGGCGCGCGCGTCTTGAGCGATAAAGTCACACTTCACAAAGGTGCGTGAAGACCACATTTTCTGCCCATTGCGCCTTCAAACCTGTGCTTTATGCTGCAGGTAGCGCATTCAAAGATGGATGAAACCATGCCGATCCCGGGCCGCGAATTTCTCAAGAGCCGCATCGCCTTTATCCAGACCGTCGCGGCAATTTGCCTGACGGTTCTCGGCCTTTGGGCCGTGATCGACGCGGCGCATCCCGTCCAGGCGCAGCAGGCGGGTTCGGTCGTGCCGGTCGATCAGCTCATGGCCGAAAACGCCCTGCCCGACGTGCCGCTCGGCAAGGACGACGCGCCGATCACGATCGTCGAATATGCATCGATGACCTGCAGCCATTGCGCCGCCTTTTACGCAACCACCTTTCCCGACCTGAAGCGCAAATATATCGATACGGGCAAGGTGCGCTTCATCCTGCGCGAATTCCCGCTCGATCCTTTGGCGACCGCCGGCTTCATGCTGGCGCGCTGCGCCGGTCCGGACAAGCGCAATGCCATGGTCGATCTGCTCTTCGCGCAGCAGAAGAACTGGGCCTTTACCGAAAAGCCGATCGAGGCTCTCTCCAACCTCGTCAAGCAGACCGGCATGACCCAGGAAACGTTTGAATCCTGCCTCAAGGATCAGGCGCTCTATGAGAAGGTCAACGATGTCCGCAATCGCGCCGCCGAGAAATTCGGCATCAATGCGACGCCGACCTTCTTCATCAATGGCCGCAAGCAGACGGGCGAAATGTCGCCGGAGAAATTGGACGAATTGCTGCAGCCGATCTTGAAGGGGTGAGCATGGCGACAAAAATCGCCGCTCATCTGGCAATCATCATAATATTGCCGTGTCATATAGCCGGTGCGGCGTCGCTTGTTGCTCCATGCGACGACACCATTCTCACCATCAATCGCAAGGCTGAATTGCCGCCGGGCGTTCTGTCAACCCTTGGGTTTGAGATGGCCGACCGGGATGAACCGTTCCAGAAGACCGATGTCATCTTACAAGAAGAACCCCGGCCTCCGTTCTACCGATTCATGTCGGCCCAGCAAATGAGTTGTCGTTTATACGTTAATTACGAACGCGGCGGCAGAGGCTACGGGCAAGATACTGCGTTGTTCGAACTCATCGACAGCCGATGGATTTTACGCCGGGCTCGGTAAAACGAACGTGGCGGTCTGGGGATAGCAAGGGAGGCAGCTTGATCCATTTACTATCTTATCATATGATGATATGAATAGAAGATGAGTGACGACGCCGAGCTTGAGCTGCTGCTGTCGCTGGACGGCGCCGGTTTCGAAGCCGCGGGACGGTTGTGTCGTCGAATTCATGGCAAGGCGGACGGACAAGACGCCCGAACGGCCACATGGCATCAGCTACGCATTGGTGTTCCGGGCCAAAGATGGGGCGCCTTATGTTCGGTTCGACAACGCCCATGCTGTTGCGCGCCGTGGCGAAAGGTTCGTGAAGATTTCGAAGTCGCATGACCATTGGCACAGAACCGAGAAGGATCCGGGACGCCCCTATACCTTTATGAGCGCCGCACAGCTTCTCGATGATTTCTGGCGGGAGGTGAAACGCGTGATGATCGAAAAGGGAATTCCCAATGACCTATAAGACCGGCTCGATCGGCAACTTCATGCGATGGACGAAGCGTGTCATCGCGGAGCCAGGCATCACCGATGCGACGCCTAAGCACTGGTTCGACACCGATGCGACGGCGGCGAAGGGCTTGGGCACCAAGGCTTCACCGGAAGCCATGGTCAAACTTTTGTCTGCGGAAAATCTTGCGCTCTTGCATCTGATCCAGACGCAACGACCCAGTTCGTTACGGGAACTTGCAGTATTGGCAAAACGGCAGGAATCAAATCTGTCGCGCACGCTCAAGAAGCTGCACGAAGCCGGAATCGTCGATTTCGAGGAAGGAGCAGGCCGCTCCCGCGCGCCGCGTGTCTCCGCGCGCCGCGTCATCTTGGAACTTGATCTCGCCGGCCCAGATAGTGTTGTCACCGTCGATCGTCTGAAAGCGAGCTAGGCCGCGCCTTTTGGTGGTCGCAAGTCGTGGACGATTTTGCCAAAGCGGCAAAATGACTTGCGCCTCCCGGCCCGCTGCTCTTGCTATAGACGGGCGAACGAATCAGCCATGAGGGCTATCCTGCATGAAATTCAACCGGCTTCGCGTGGTCGGCTTTAAAAGCTTCGTTGAACCCACTGATTTCATGATCGAAACTGGGTTGACGGGCATTATAGGCCCGAACGGCTGCGGCAAA
>JAATEW010000035.1 GCA_015655535.1 Hyphomicrobiales bacterium
CAAATCGCTCGATGTGAGCGACTGGCTGAGATAGCTGACGATCATCCAGAGCGCGCCCGCCGCGACGGCTGCCACGGCGGCGAGCCAAAGCGCGTCGATCAGCTTCGTGGTGCCTTGGCTCGCTGGCTGCGCCGCGCGTGGAAGCTCCAGGCGCCAGAGCGCGACATTGCGCAGGATGTCGCCCGGCCAGTCTATTGCGGCGCGCAGCCAGGGCGAGCGTGTGAAAAGATCGATGACCCAGGACCTTTGCTGCGTCTGCGATGCCGAGAGTTCGACACGGAAGCGTGCCGCGAAGACGACGAGCGGCCGGAACAGGAACTGATCATAGGCCATGATCACGACGAACATGGCGATGACGGCCGCAATCACCGCGTCAATGCGCTTGTGCTCGATCGCGACCGCCAGATATGAGCCGATGCCCGGCAACTTGATCGTCGTGTCGCCGACGGTGATCGCTTCCGAGGCGACGATGAAGAACCCGCCGCCTGACCTGGACCTCACCTTGTTATAGATCAGGCTCGGCATGGCGAATGGCGTCTCTCGCTGCCAGAATTTCTGCCATCCGGACAGACCGAAACCCCGAGCCACCTCGTTCAAATCGCGCGGGACGTTGCGCAAGGATTGGAAGAAGGAAAAGGCCATGTTCCAGGCCTGGCTGGTGAAGATCGCGAAAATCGCGGCGCATTCGGCGCCGAGCGTCGAGCCTGGGAAGAGGCCGAGAAAGAACGTCACGGTGAAAGACAGAAAGCCGAGGATCGGCACCGATTGCAAAATATCGAGGAGCGGAATGAGCACCATTTCGGCCCGCCGGCTTTTCGCGGCGAGCGTCGCATAGGTGAATGTGAAAATGAGTGAGGCGCCGATCGCGGCGAACATGCGCAAGGTCGTGCGCAATGCGTAATAGGGCAGGTCAGCGTAATCGAGGGAGATATCGGCGGCGGGCAGGGCGGCCAAGGGCGCGTTGAGGCCCCGCATAGCCTCTCCGATAGCCACGAAAGCGCCGAATATCAGCGCCATGGCCATCAGATCATATTGATTGGGAAGCGTCCGGCGGCCGAACGCGGGAAAGGTCACAAATTTCGTCATGGCGCCGGTCGATAGCGAAAGCTGAACCTGTCCATCACCGACTGCCATGACATTCAAGTGACGAAACCGCGCAGGCCCCGGTTTTGCCACAGAAGATGTGGATCAAGGGGCGCTGCGGAGGTGCGACCCCGGAAAGCGATACATCTTGAATTGAGGCTCTGTTTACCGTCTTTGCAAGGATAAGCGCCCGTAGTGGTATAGGAGGCCGGGACTAGACCTCGGCGTTGCCGCTTGTTAACACCCCGTTTCCAGCTAAGCGATAATTTGAGCCTATGCCACGTTCGACCTTGACCGTTGCCGGCCGCTTTGTTTCGAGCTTCGCCGCGCTTTCCTTGATGGCTCTGGTGGCCGGCTGCGCCGGTGGCCCGACCGTCACCGATCCTTTCCCGCACCCTTCCGATTATGAGATCCACGGGATCGATGTTTCCAAATATCAAGGAAACATCGATTGGAACGCGGTGCACGATTCCGGCGTGCGCTTCGCCTGGATCAAGGCGACGGAAGGCGGCGATTATGCCGACGAGAAATTCCAGGCGAATTGGGAAGGTGCCAGGTCCGTCGGCATCCCGCGCGGCGCCTATCATTTCGCCTATTGGTGTCGTTCGGGCGAAGAGCAGGCGGCCTGGTTTCTTAGAAATGTGCCGAATGATCCGGATGCCTTGCCGCCGGTGCTCGATGTCGAATGGAACGCCCAGTCGAAGACCTGTCCGCAGCATCCGCCTCGCGAGGTCGCCATCGCGACGATGAAGACCATTTTGAATGCCATGGAACGCGCCTATGGCAAGCGCCCCGTCATCTATACGTCGGTCGATTTCCACCGCGATGTGATGGCCGGCGAATTTTCCGACTATCCGATCTGGGTGCGCAGCGTGAAATATTACCCCTCGGTCAAATATGGCGACCGGAAATGGCATTTCTGGCAGCACACGGCCGAAGGCAAGATCGCCGGCATCAGCGGCTATGTCGACCGCAATTGCTTCAACGGTACGGCCCGCGAATGGCAGGCCTGGCTGTCGAGCCTGCACGGGTAGCCCGCGGTCTTTCGATCCTTATTATAGATCGTTTATGACAGAGCCTGCAGATCCTGCCGCAGCCGATCCGGATCGAGGCTCGGAAGCAGGGCTTCGACGCTCATATGTTCGCGCTTCCAGATCGGCACGGCCTTCGCCAATGTGGCGCTGCCAGCCGGCGTCAGTTTCAGCAAGCGGCTGCGTTTGTCTTCGGGATCGACCAGGATTTCGATCAGGCCGCGCCGTTCGAGCGGCTTCAAGGCAGCCGTCAAAGTTGTCCGGTCCATGGCAAGCAACGATGCCACGGCGCCCATGCTTGGAGGAGCGGGGCGGTTCAAGGACATCAGGAGCGAGAACTGCCCATTCGTCAGGCCGACCGGGCGCAAGGCTTCATCGAAACGCCGCGCCAAGGCACGCGCCGCGCGCTGCACATGCAGGCAGAGACATGCGTCGCGGACGTGAAGCGTGGTCTCGAATGGAATCATTGCGATTTTTGACATGTCATAATTCTGTTGATATCAACCTATTTAGTCAAGGCGCAACCAAAGCGCCGCGGGTTCGCAGGCCGGATGAAGCTATCGGTCGCGCCAAAACCTATCCGCCGCATATCTCAGGGAGGGAAGCCATGACCAGTTTCTACGGCAAGTTCGTCTGGTACGAACTTATGACGACCGATGCGAAAGCGGCGGAAACATTCTATCGCAGCGTCGTCGGCTGGGGCGCGAAAGAAGCCGGGCTCCGAGCCATGCCTATACGCTCTTCACGATCGGCGAGATGCCCTCGGCCGGCATGATGGCGCTGCCGCCCGAGGCGCCTGCCGGTGCGCGGCCCGGCTGGATCGGCTATGTGTCCGTTGACGATATCGATGCGCGGGCCAAGGAAATTGCGGAGTCGGGCGGCACCATCTGCCACGAACCAACCGACATTCCTGGCATAGGCCGTTTCGCGGTCGTGTCCGATCCGCAGAATGTCGTCTTCGCTCTGTTCAAGCCGGGCGAGGGCGCGCCGAGCGAGCCTCCGCCGCCGTGGACGCCGGGCCTCACCGGCTGGCACGAACTGCACGCTGCCGATGGCCCTTCTGCCTTTGCCTATTATTCAAAACTCTTCGGATGGACGAAGGGCGAGGCCTTGGACATGGGTCCGATGGGTGTCTACCAGCTCTTCAACCATGATGGTGTCATGGCCGGCGGGATTTTCACGAAGCCCGCGGCGGAACCCGTCCCTTATTGGCTCTTCTATTTCAATGTCGCGGAGATCATTGCCGCGGTCGAGCGCGTGAAGGCAGGCGGCGGCCAGATCCTCAACGGTCCCATGGAAGTGCCGGGCGGCAGCATGATCGTGCAATGCCTCGATCCGCAAGGCGCGATGTTCGCGCTGGTCGAGCCGCGTGGCGGCCCGCAGAGCCACTGAGTGCTGAGCGTACCCTATTTGCGGGTCGCGCAAGGGTTTCGTCCAGAGTTACATTGCGATGCCGATCAATTGCGGTCGGCGCCCCCCATGAACTCCGTCGGCTTCTGCCGGCGGAGTTTTTTTCACGCGCTTAGGCAGGCGTCTTGAGCGGCTGACCTTCGCCGTCAAACATCGGCACTTTGGCCAGCTCCCGCACCTCGTCGTCGGTAAAGACGCGGCTGCGCGTTAAAAAGCGCAGGTTTTCCGGCGTCTCGAGCGAAAAGCCGGAGCCGCGCCCCGGCACGACATCGATCGTCAGATGGGTATGCTTCCAATATTCGAATTGCGTGGCACTGATATAGAAGGGCTGGCCCCCGATCGTGCCAAGACGCACATCGCTGCCGCCGACTTTGAAATCGCCGCGCGGATAGCACATGGGCGCCGAGCCGTCGCAACAGCCGCCCGATTGATGAAACATCAACGGGCCATGGATGGCTTCGAGCTTGGCGATGAGCGCCAGCGCTGCCTCTGTCGCCTCGACCCGTTCGACCATGTGGCGCCTCTTCAGTGGCTGAAACTCTCTTATCTCTCGGCTCAATCTATAACGCGTCATGCCCGCGCCTGTCGCGGGCATCCACGTCTTAAGTCAGGTTTATCTTTAAAACGTGGATGGCCGGGCCAAGCCCGGCCATGACGATGTTTATTATCGCAGTCGCGCGCGAACAGCTCAGAAGAAGCCCAAAGCCTTGGGGCTGTAGCTGACCAGCAGGTTCTTCGTCTGCTGATAATGGTCGAGCATCATCTTGTGGTTTTCACGCCCGATGCCGGATTGCTTATAGCCGCCGAAGGCCGCATGCGACGGATAGAGGTGGTAGCAGTTTGTCCAGACGCGCCCTGCCTGAATGCCGCGGCCCATGCGATAGGCGCGATTGATGTCGCGCGTCCAGACGCCGGCGCCAAGTCCGAACTGTGTGTCATTGGCGATGGCAAGCGCTTCTTCCTGGGTCTCGAATGTCGTGACCGAGAGCACCGGCCCGAAAATCTCTTCCTGGAAGATGCGCATCTTATTGTGGCCTTCGAGCACCGTCGGCTTCACATAGAAGCCCTCAGACAATTCGCCCGAAAGTCTGTTGCGTTCGCCGCCGATCAGGACCTTGGCACCTTCCTGCTTGCCGATGTCGATATAGGAGAGGATCTTCTCCAATTGATCGTTCGAAGCCTGGGCGCCAACCATCGTATCTGAATCGAGCGGATGGCCCTGGATCATCTTGCCGACGCGGGCGATCGCCTTTTCCATGAACTTGTCATAGATCGACTTTTGCACCAAAGCGCGGCTGGGGCAGGTGCAGACCTCGCCCTGATTGAGGCCAAACATCGCAAAGCCTTCGAGCGCCTTGTCGAGGAAATCGTCGTCCTAGGCCATAACGTCGGCGAAGAAGATGTTTGGCGATTTGCCGCCGAGTTCGAGCGTCACCGG
>JAATEW010000254.1 GCA_015655535.1 Hyphomicrobiales bacterium
AAAGTCCTTAGGGGTAGCACTTTAAGGCGGGGTTCGGAGGCACCTGGCAACAGAAGCCTCCACACACCCCCCTGGCGCGGCCCGCAGGTTCGTTCAATTTTGAACGGCCAAGGTAACCCTGCGGGAGTAATTGGCTACCTAAATATCCGTGCCAGCCATCGGGGGATGCGGCATGTGCGCAGAGGCAGGCTTATAGATGGCAACCGATCTGATCCGTTACGATCTCCTGGTTCAGGAGGCCTTGCGCAGCGTGGTCCGCAAAGTCCTTTCGGACGCCTCGCGCGACGGGCTTCAGGGCGAGCATCATTTCTATATTACCTTTAAGACGCACGCTCCGGGCGTCCGCCTCTCTGAGCGGATGCGCAACCAATATCCGACCGAAATGACGATCATTCTCCAGCATCAGTTCTGGGGACTGAATGTGTTGGAGCACGGCTTCGAAGTCGGTCTGTCGTTTCAGAAAATCCCCGAAACGCTGTTCATCCCCTTCGAAGCTCTGACGGGTTTCTTCGATCCGTCCGTCCAGTTCGGCTTGAAGTTCGAGAGCGAGATCGGCGCCAATGATGTCGAGGGGCCGATCGATCCGGCGGCAAGGACCGCTGAAGCATCGCAGGATCTCGCGGCTGCCTCCTCGGATGCGGCGCATCCCGGCGCCCGCGCGGCGGCTGTTTTTCTGCCCGGCGAAGGCGCGGGCGACGCACCTCAATCGGAGGAAGCCAAAGTCATCTCCATCGACGCGTTTCGCAAGAAACCGTGATGGCGGAGATCGTCAATTTGCGTCGTGTCCGCAAGGCCAAGGCCCGCGCGGACGCGGCACAAAAAGCGGCTGAAAACCGCACCCATTTCGGGCGCAGCAAGGCAGAGCGCGAAAACGCAAAAGCCAATACTGCGCTTGAAGAGCACCGGCTCGATTCACATAAGCGACGCTCTTGTGATGAGCCTGAGGACTGATCGGATTGAAAAGGGGGGGCCCGAAATGCCGATGACAATCATCAAACATTCGCTTGCAATCGCAGGTCATCGCACCAGCGTTTCGCTTGAGGAAGACTTTTGGGAAGGTCTGAAGAGCATCGCATCGCAGCGCGGCCTTTCGATCTCCGCTTTGGTGGCTGAGATCGACTCCGAACGCGGCGAGGCCAATCTCTCCTCGGCTTTGCGTGTCTTCGTACTGAAGGCCATGCGCCAGCCTGAGCCCGTGCCCGAAAGCGCCCACAGCGCTTAAAGCACGCTCTAGAAAACAATCTCGAAAAGCTGGGGAGCTTTTCGAGATCGGGTTCTAGTAACGGCCAAGCGACGACGGATCGGCCGGTGCCACCGGCCGCTGCGATTGCGTTGCATTCGATTGCGGATCCTGTGCCGGCTGCGCCTCGGGCGCCGCGTTGGTGCGCAAGGGCTCTTCAGCCTTCTTGCGCGCTTCCTCGGCTTTTCTGAGCCGGTCGAGCCGAGCCGCCTCGGCGGCTTTGCGTTCGGCCTCGGCACGGCGTGCGTCGTCTTCGGCCTTCTGCCGCTCCTGGTCGCGGCGGCGTTCATATTGCAGTCGCTGATTGAAGAACGCCCGTTCGTGCAGGTCGAATTCATAGGATTGGATGCGCGCCGCTTCGCGTGCGATCGCCCGCGCCGCGAGCGCATTGACGAAGCTTGCCGCCTCGATCGTGCGCGCCGGGTTGGTGAGCGCGCCCTTGAAATTTAAAGCGACGCGCGGCGAGGAGCCTTGCCAATCCTTGGGCAAAGCGAGAAGCGCGAGGCCAAGCCTTTGGTCGATGGCCGCCGTGCGCAAATCCAGGGAGAGGGAGAACTCGTCGAGCATAACGGGATTGCCTTCGATCTCCTTCACCGGCGTCGGCGTGAGGCGCAAGACGCCGCCGACCACGGCGAGATCGAAGGGCCTTGCGCCGGCATTCAGTCCGGCGCGATCGAATTCGCGCGCCAAAGCCCGCCCAACCTCGACCTCATCGACCGTCAGCCTGTCATGTTCGACGTCGGCGAAGACACGGGCGACGGCGGCCGGATCGGCACGCCGGACGATCAGGTCGGTGAAACTGGCATGACCCGAACCGGCAAGGTTCGACATCAGCGCGAGCGCGTTTTGCCCGCTGCCTGAAATATCCGCCGCCGCCGAGGCGCGGCCTTGCAGGCTCGGGAAATCGAACCCGTAATTCGCAAGATTGATATGCCCGCCGACGGCCGCCGTCGTACCGTCGCGGCGCAAGGTGACGATGCCCGCCGCCGTGCCGCCGCCGGTCTTCATCGTGAAGTCGCGAAAGGTGAAAACGCCCTGCGCGATTTCAAGCTGGAGGGCTGCGTCTTCGCCGGAAAGTCCCGGCAGAATATCGAAGCTCTTCGCCCGCAGCGTGACGCTCGCCTGCGGCGGATCCGGGAGGCCGGATCCGAAGGAGAGATTGGACCAGAGCGAGCCGGCCTTCGCCGGTTGCGGCGGGCCGAGCGCCAGTTCGAGCAGAGCTGCCGCCGAGGTTTTGTCGAGGTCGATCGCGCCCGTCACTTTCTTCACGCCGTCCTGAGGCGCGTAAGTGAGGCGCCCTGAAAGCGCCAAGCCCGCGAAGGTGCCTCTGAGATTGCGCAGATCGAGCCGTGGCGCTCGCCAGTCGATGTCCGTTGCGACATCGGCCGGGATACGCGTGGTGAGATCCGGAAAGGCGAGGCCGGTCGCCTGCAGGACAGGCGAGAGATCGGCACCGGCCACGGTCAATTGGCCGTTGGCGGCGAGCGTTTCGGACCCTGCGCCGAGCGGCTCAATCCGGCCATGGAAATTGATGTTGAGCCCGGCAAGAGACGCCTGCAACGCCGTATCGGGCGAGCCGCTTACAGGCCCC
>JAATEW010000114.1 GCA_015655535.1 Hyphomicrobiales bacterium
GACGGCTTCGCCGCGCAGCCTCGGTATTCCCGGCGTCACCCATATTCTGGCCGTGGCTTCGGGCAAGGGTGGCGTCGGAAAATCGACGACCGCGATCAATCTCGCCTTGAGCCTCGTCGCTCTCGGCTGGAAGATCGGCGTTCTCGATCTCGATATTTATGGCCCGTCGCTGCCGCGTCTGCTCGGCACGAATGCACGGCCCGAGTCCGAAGGCCGTATGATGAAACCGGTCGAGGCCTATGGTCTGCGCGCCATGTCGATCGGCTTCATGGTCGATGAAGCCGATCCGATGATCTGGCGCGGTCCGATGGTGATGGCAGCCGTGCAGCAAATGCTGCGCGATGTCGCCTGGGGCGAACTCGATTGCCTCGTCGTCGATATGCCGCCGGGCACGGGCGATGCGCAATTGACCTTGGCGCAGACGGTGCCCTTGGCCGGCGCCGTCATCGTCTCGACGCCGCAGGATCTTGCCTTGATCGATGCGCGGCGCGGCATCGCCATGTTCAACAAGGTCGATGTGCCGATCGTCGGCCTCGTCGAGAATATGAGCTATTTTCTCTGCCCGCATTGCGGCGGACGTTCGGAGATTTTCGCGCATGGCGGCGCCAGGGCGGAGGCCGAGAAATTCGGCGTGCCGTTCCTCGGCGAGATACCGCTCGCGATCGGCATCAGAGAGCATGCCGATTCCGGCAAGCCGATCACGGTGCTGGAGCCGGAGAGTCCGCATTCGCTGATCTATAAAAATATTGCCGAGCAGGTGAAGGCGAGCCTTGAAAGGGGCAGGGCGCGACAGGCACCGAAGATCGTGATCGAGTGAGCACGCTCACAATCTAAAAATGAAAAAGCCTTTCGCAGCTGTCTGCGAAAGGCTTTTTTGGTGCGCTTATCATTGTTACCAGCTCAGATAAAGTTCCACGCCGCCAATATTCATGAGCGTATGCTGCTTGCCATCGGCGCCCTGCGTGATGATCTCGCCATTCGCGTCGTTTTGCAGAAAATCCTTATTATAGGATGAGGTCGCGCCCGCGCTCATGACGCCGTTCGTATAGGTATTCGTGATCGTTTCCGTGTAGTCGAGGCCTTGGACGTCGGCCGCCTTCTCGAAGCTGAGCGTGTGATTATCGAACGCTGTCGTGAGTTGGTTGACGATATTTACGTTATAAGCGACTTGGCTTTGAAGCGACGTGATCTGGGTCTCAATTGCCGCGTCGCTCATCGTTTGCAATGAGGTCGCATCAAGGCCCTCATAACTATCAGTCGACCGGCCCGTTGCGAGGTAGTTTGTCTCGTCCGTCGCAACCTCATTGTCGAAGGTAATGGCCCAATTCATGGTTGCGATTTCATCAGCGAATGTATCTGTCTCGCCCGGCAGCTCGTTCGCCACCGCGATACCTTGTCCGGAATAGACGGCATCGGAGATCTCTTGCGAAGTCATCGAATTGTTTTCCGAATAAGCATTCGCCATATTTTGGTAAAACGTCTCGTAAATGGCTTGTCCATCGCCGGTCGTTGCTTGATCGAGACTCGATTGGACGATTGTAGCGACCACCGAGTTTTGCGAGATCGAACCGGTAAAGACAAAATTCGAAACTTGGTCATCGGCAAGCGTATGGGGCGTCGGTGCGGGTTGGGAAGCCGCGGCCGTTGGGGATTTGAGGCCGCTTGAGGAATCGTCGCTCTCCGCTTTTTGTGACGACTGCGCCATGGTCAGCAGGACGGAAAGAGCGGATGCGTTGGAAAGCGCGCTGATGCTGGTCACGGGGCACCACTATCGAATGCCATCCGGGCGATCATCGCCGTTGAGACATAGACAAGCCCGGCCTGATGCCGCAGCGCAGTGACCAGCGTTGCCTCATATCGTTAAGAATTGATTAAAAGGTCCGGCAGCGCGTTGCGTAGCTACCCGCCGGTCACGCTCATATGACGCGGCACGGCCGGCGCCTGATGCTCGCGATCGATAATAAAGTCATGACCCTTGGGCTTGCGCGCGATGGCCTCTTCGATCGCTTGCTGCAGAAGCTCGTCCGTCGGTGAGGCCCGCAGCGGCGCGCGCAAGTCGGCGGCATCTTCCTGGCCGAGGCACATATAAAGCGTGCCGGTGCAGGTCACGCGCACGCGGTTGCAGCTCTCGCAGAAATTATGCGTGAGCGGCGTGATCAGGCCGAGGCGTCCGCCGGTTTCAATGACTTCCATATAGCGGGCAGGACCCCCTGTCGAATAGGCAAGCGGCTTCAAAGTGAGCTCTTGCTTCAACGTGGCTTCGACTTCGGTCAGCGGCAGATATTGATCGATACGCTCGCGTTCGATCGCGCCGAGCGGCATGACTTCGATGAGCGTGAGGTCCATGCCGCGAGAATGCGCCCAGCGCAGCATCGGCAGGATCTCGGCGTCGTTGGTGCCCTTGAGCGCCACCATATTGATCTTGACCGCGAGGCCCGCCGCTTGTGCCGCATCTATGCCGGCCAACACCTGATTGAGATCGCCCCAGCGCGTCACCGCGCGGAATGTGTCCGGATTGAGCGTATCCAGCGACACATTGATCCGGCGCACGCCGCAGGCGGCGAGATCCTTGGCGTGGCGCGCCAATTGCGAGCCATTTGTCGTCACGGTCAATTCGGAAAGGGCACCGCTGTCGAGATGCCGGGCGAGCGAACGAAACAGGCTCATGATATTGCGGCGCACGAGCGGTTCGCCGCCGGTGATGCGCAGCTTCTTCGTGCCGCGGGCGACAAAGGCCGAGCAGAGCCGGTCAAGTTCTTCCAAGGTCAGAAGATCGCTCTTCGGCAGGAAGTTCATATCTTCGCTCATGCAATAGACGCAGCGGAAATCGCAGCGGTCCGTCACCGAGACGCGGACGTAGCTGATCGCCCGTCCGAACGGATCGATCAAAGGCGCTTGGTCCGGTCTATGTCCGGGTGCATTGCGCAAAACAGTGGCGAAGAAGGGGTTCATGCCGCTACATATAAGAGGGAAAACGAGTTTCCGTAAGGTTTAGGGGAGAGGTCGGATGGGTGTCTCTACAGGTCAATGGCCGAGCGAATTGCGTCTCAAGGACGGCGGCCGGCTGTTGCATGTGAATTTCGAGAGCGGGTCGGCCTTCGATCTGACGGCCGAATATTTGCGCGTCATGAGTCCAAGCGCGGAAGTGCAGGGGCATTCCGAGGTGGAGCGTGTCACAGTCGGCGGCAAGGAAAAGATCACGGTCATCGGTGTCGAACCGGTCGGCACCTATGCCGTACGCCTGACCTTCGACGACCTGCATTCGACCGGCATTTTCACCTGGGACTATCTCTATGAGCTCGGGACGCAGCATGAGCAAAAATGGGCCTTTTATCTGGACGAACTCGCGACCAAAGGCTTGAGCCGTGATAAGCCGGGCCAACGTTGAGGCAGCGGAACCGAAAAGTCGATCATCTTTTTGGATGAATCGATCGAACTAAAGGGCTCGCGCTCTCGTTGTTGAATCGAGCCACATAGCGCTTCAACGTGATTTGAAACGGTGTGAGGGACAGACAAGCAAAAGGGCCGGTCGATCCGGCCCTTTTGCATCTAATGAATCAGTCCCTGAAAAGTTGCGCTTTGGCGGCAAGCTCACGCGTTCGTGTCGAGTGCAGGCGCGCTCTTCGAACTGGCTGCCCCCGCGCCTCAGTCCCGCGTGAAGGTCACGCGGGGAACTGGAGCGGAGTTAGCGCTGCACGATGACGCGCGTACCGACCCGGACCCGATTATAAAGGTCCTGGACGTCTTCATTGGTCATGCGGATGCAGCCGGAAGAGACCGCGGTGCCGATTGTGCCCGGCTCGTTCGAGCCATGGATGCGATAGAGCGTTCCGCCGAGATACATGGCACGCGAGCCGAGCGGATTTTCCGGGCCGCCGGCCATGTGGCGGGGCAGGTCGGGACGGCGGCGTAGCATCTGCGACGGCGGCGTCCAATCCGGCCATTCGCGCTTCGCCGTGACCGTCCGCATGCCGCTCCATTCGAAGCCGGGACGGCCGACGCCGACGCCGTAGCGAACCGCCTGATTGCCGGGGAGAATGTAATAGAGCCGGCGCTCCTGCGTCGAAATGATGATCGTGCCGGGCGCATAGGGTCCATTATAGGTCACCATCTCGCGCGGCGGGGCAGCGCCGCCGGGCTGGCTCGACGTGGTCGCAGCACCTCCGAAGAACCGGCACAGGAAGTTGGTGCAGGTGTCGACTGGCGCGCTCGCACCGGTCGGGGCAGTGGCGCGCGTTCTGGCGAACGCGGATCCGCTAATGGCGCTCAACGCCAGAACGGCGACCGCCAGTGTCAGAATGTGACGACGCATCTTCAGCTCTCTTTGATTATGGGATAATGAGAATCGGCGGATTGTCCCGCCGCTTCATTCATTCTCCAGCGAGCGGCCTTGCTTGGCAACGCGGCGCAGGTCACGAAGAGCGGAAGAGAATCACTTTGCGGCATGCCGTGACCTCAAGGTCACAGATTTGAGCCGTCCTGGATCATGTTTGCGATCGATTCTAACAATTTAGGGTTAGGCAACGCGGATTGGCCTGCGCGATCCACATGGACTTGACCACGCCTGGAAGCCCGCGACGCACTTCTCCTCATCGCGCTCCAGCCGCTGACTACACTCGCTTTGCGCGCCTTCCGAGCCGGGAGTAAAGCTTTTGACCGTCAAGCGCATACTCAAGCTTGGCTTGCGGGTTGGCGTGACCCCAAAACCTGACGGAAGCCCGAAATGCCCTTCTCCACGCCGATGGCGATCGCGATCTTCTTCACGACCTGGTTCATCGTCCTTTTCGCGGTTCTGCCTTTCGGCGTACGCTCGCAGCATGAGGCGGGCGATCTGGTTCCGGGCACTGATCCCGGCGCGCCGGTCGCGCCGAAGCTCTGGATCAAGGCCATTTGGACGACGGTGCTGACGGCGCTTGTTTTTGCGGGGATCGTCGTCGTCGCGCGAATCTATTAGAGCACGGACATAGCAAGTTGACGCGGAGGCGGCGTTCTATTGACCCTTGCACCCGTTGCGGCTACTCAGACGCACCCCTCCAAGAGCGCGTAGCTCAGCTGGTAGAGCATCTGACTTTTAATCAGGAGGTCTCGGGTTCGAACCCCGACGCGCTCACCAATAAAAACAAAGACTTATGTGTCTTTCCTATCCTAAAAGAACCAGCTTTTGGGCCCTTTGCAAATCCTTTGCAGTTTTCGTTTCCGAGTCGTTCGCGCTTTCGCGCTTCCGAATTGCGCTGTGAGCAAGCCGTTCATCCCTGCATAGGTACTTGCCCAGGATCGCTTGAACCGACTTGAGACTGTGTCCGGGCGGCGGACTGGTTCGCTGGACCCGGACAAGTGGATTTAACGCGAGCTTCGCGATGACAGCTTGTGTCTGGCATCGTTTGGACGCGTGCCGATAGGCAGGCATGAGTGCCTTCGCGCACAGCGGCTTTCGTAAGCCGTCCGCTACAACAAACCTCGTCAGCGCCGCAAAGTGGCGAGAGGATGAGGACCAAAATCATGATTTTTTTTACGAAGAAGCAAGCCGTTATTTGTGAAACCGAAGCGAAACTGAATCCAGTTCAGCTTACGGAAGACCAAGTCGATCAGGTTTCCGGCGGGTCTAATGACTTTGCTCCGATTGGCAGCCTCTTTAATTTTTCCAATTCTGGCGCAGCGCAAGAAACCGCAAACAAGCATCATCCGGCAGGGGGCGGATTCTCGTTTTCCGACCTCCATTTAGAATTTTAACCCGCGATCCTTCAAGTTCGCCCGGCCTCGTCACGCGCTCTTGTTGCGTGACCGGCATGAGCGCGATTTCCGCCGCCGCGCCACTGCTACGTCGTCGCGTTCCGCGGCGCGGACGAGTTCGGGGACGCCGGATGTTTGAATGGTGCGGCGAATTGGAGTGAGTCAGGACTGACATTAAGAGTCCGCGCGGCGCTTGCGCCGGCGGCTCGCGCATAGGGCGCATAGGGCCGCTGCGAGGCCCTGGCCCCATGCTTGCCGGCCAAATCAGCGCATGTCCGAGGCCATTTGGCGATAATGGCAACTGCCCGTAATCGGGTGAAATATTTTATCAATTTCTTCCTTTTACTCTGCGGAAATCTACTTCCCATGCAAACAAGGGACTCATCCGTTGGCTAAAGGCGCACTAATGGATAAACAGGCCATGCACCGCTACAAGGTGTGGCTGCTTGCAAAAGAAAAAGCGGGATTGGGAAACCCGGATCTTGGCCAGAACCAAGGCCGCTCGTCCAAGCAGGTAAACAAGCTTACCGATCTCGAAACATTGCTCCTGCTTTATAATTACGGGCGTCCGATGGACCTTGCCGTGGATAGCAAGTTCACTCTGCCCAACGGCGAATCGGCCGCGTGCAAGACGAAGAAAGTCAGCTCTGAGTCGATCGATTTTGTTTATAATGCGCCGCCGCCCAACGCCCCCAGTGCGCCGCGCCCCGTCATGCCGGTAGGGTCGCCCGTATCTCTCGATCTCGACGAAGTGGGCGCCTGCGGCGGTGTTCTCACATCGCACAACGAAGACGGGTTCCGGGTCGCCGTCAATAAGGACAGCCGGAGCGCGGTGAGCACCAAGCTCGCTCATATCGCCGTCAAGCGCGGCATCGGCGTCGAGGCCATGGGCGCCATGAAAACCGGCGTTCCGAGAATTGAACCGGCCAATAAAAACTGCGCCTTCACCGATCATACCGGAATGTTGAGGACCGGCATGATCGTTAACCTGTCTCAATTCGATGCGCTGATCAGGGCTTCCGCGACGATCATTCCGCCGATGGGCACGCGTATCGTCCTCAGAGGCCCGGTGTGGCATGGGGCCGACGTCATAAGCACTTTCGAAATTGGATTCATGGTGAAGTTTTGCCTTCCCATTCCGGATGACAAGTTCACTACGGCGCTCACCTTCGCGGACGCATAGATCGGCGGGATCTCATCCCGAAATCAATTCCCGCCTTTGGGGCCGGTGCTCCAAATGCGATAGAAGCTCGCGAATGGTCTCGCGCATCTGTTCCGTATCGAGAGCCTTGGCGGGCAGCGTGGCCGTGAGCCTCGCCATCGTGAAGGCCGGAACGAATGCGTCGCCGCGCCGTGCGAAACATTCGTGCCGCCCTTCGAACTTGAAGCCGAAATTGCGATAAAGCGAGATCGCCGGCCCATTGTCGCAAAAAACGATCAATTGGAGGCGGGTGAGGCCGGCCAAAAGCTCGGATGCCGCGATGATCGCCCGCATCATCGTCGTTCCGATGCCGCGGCCATGAAATGCGTCATGCACGAAGAGGCTGAGCCAGCCCGAATGGTTTTGTGAGCCCGGGCAAGAGTATAATCCCGCGAATCCGACCGGTGTGTCGTCGATCGTTGCAACGATATCGAACGTGTTGGGGCCGCGGCTGTCGCACCAGGCTTGAACCTCGTCCGCCGAGCCGAACGGCTCTATGACCATGGCGCGCTGGCATCGCGGCTGGTTGAACATGGCGAACAGAGCCTCGGCATCGCGCGTCTCCCGCCGCCGGAGCAAAATGCAATTGCTGAGCGTGTTTGAGTTCATACAGTCCGGCATCGACATGGCCGAAACCTCGAGCGGCTTTTTGCTTTTTCCGAAATTGCCTGGGTGCCGGTGCGGCCAAAGGCAAACGCAAAGATTTGTCCTGCGTTTTTTCTCATTGATCCGGCAGGCTTGCGCGAAGCAAGCTCACGCTGCCGTGACCGGCGAAGGATCGCGGGCTCTGAGGGCAGCCAATTTGTTTTTGCGGAGGCAGCCGATGTCCACACGCGATGCGTCGAGTCCTTTTCCCTGGCCGCCGGTGATTTTTGCCGCGGCATTCGCGCTCGCCATATTGGCCGGATGGAAGGAGCCATTGCCGATCGTGCCGGAGGCGGCCCGTGGCGTCCTCCACCTTGCCGGCATCCTCGCCATCTTGTCGGGTGTCGGCCTTGCGCTCGCGGCGGAATGGGGCTTCATGATGGCTGGAACGGCGACGCTGCCGACGCGCCCGACCAAAATGATCGTCAGCGATGGAATCTATCGCTACACCCGCAATCCTATGTATCTCGGTCTGAGTTTGACCGTCGCGGGCGTAGGTTTGCTGGCCAATTCCGGGTGGTTTCTCGTGGTCTTGCCTTTTGCAGTGATCGCGGTGACCAAGCTCGCCATAGAACGCGAAGAGCGCTATCTCGAAGGCAAGTTCGGCTCGGACTAACTCAGCTATAAGGCCCGTACGCGCCGCTGGTTTTAGAGCATCGGACAGAAAGTTGCAGACTTTTCGGATAAAAACAGCGGGGCTTTGCCGGCTATGAGGCCAAAACAAGGGGGATGCGGGGAATGGCCGGAAAAACGATCGAAGATTTGAAGGCATTGCGGGCTCAACTTGTCGAGCGCCGCCGCCAGGAGGCTTACTGGGCCGTAGGAACAGGCCCATATAACGAGACAGGCCTCGCAAAGCTCGCACTCGTGGATCGCGCCATTGAGGCCCTTGATGCGGTCATCGCCGAGGGCAAGGATGAGCCGGAAGAGGTCGCGGATGCCCTCTGCCAGCAAGGCGGGTTTCGTTTAACTCTTGCGCTCAAAA